>CAYWJZ010000046.1:0-2207 GCA_964458635.1 uncultured Atribacterota bacterium | reverse complement strand
TTGAAGCCTTACTCATTCGTAAATTTACTGATCATCAATGGAAAGTATTATTGAAGCCAGGAAGAAGAATTCATTATGGCTCAGAAATAGTTTTTTCTTCTCAATTAGAGGGGAAGATTATAGATAAAGATGAGAAAGACGGGAGTTATTTAATCAAGATGCAAGTAGAGGGTAATTTTAGTGAAATATTGCGTAAGATCGGTAGAATGCCCACACCACCCTATATCAAAAAAGAATTAGAACAGACCTCTTCTTATCAAACTGTCTACGCTTCTCAGGAAGGCTCTATTGCCGCACCTACAGCTGGTTTTCATTTTACCCGGGAACTTTTGGAAGCTATCAAAAAAAAGGGAATCAAAATTATCTTTTTAACCTTACATATCGGGAGAGGTACTTTTGAAAAAATGAAAGTAAACCAGGTAGAAAACCATAAAATGAAGGCAGAGCTTTATACCATGTCTGCAGAAAATGCTAAAATAATCAATCAAGCACTACAGGATAATTCTAGGATTATTGGAGTAGGAACATCGGTAACAAGAGCACTGGAATCTTCGGTTAATAAAAATAAGGTTATGGCAGGGACATATTGGACTGATTTATTTATTTATCCGGGATACCAGTTCAAGGTGGTAAAAGCTCTTATTACCAATTTTCATCTTCCCAGGTCAACGCCCTTGATGTTAGCGTCTGCTTTTGCCGGAAAAGACTATTTGTTAAATGCTTACCGTGAAGCTATTGAAGAAAAATACCGTTTTTACAGTTTTGGAGACGCGATGTTTATTATTTGATATTCTTTTATTTAACCATAAAAAACAACCTTCTCAGAAGGTGGTAAAGGTTAAATATAAAATCGAAAGAAAAAGAACTAAAAATTGTCCAAAACTAGATAATCAGAAATATAAAAAAATCAGCAGGGAAGAGCATGACTGTATGACTATAAGATTCACTGTTACTAAAACATCAGAAGAAAGAAACAACAAAGCCAGGCTGGGTCTTCTTAAAACAAACCATGGTTCGGTGGAAACGCCTGTATTTATGCCTGTTGGAACTCAGGGCACCATAAAAGGGATACTTCCCAAAGAGATATGCGATTTAGGGTTCTCTATTCTTTTAAGTAATGCCTATCATTTATTTTTACGTCCGGGTCACAAACTAATTTCCAAAGCCGGTGGTTTGCACAAGTTTATGGGATGGGATAAAGCGATATTGACCGATAGCGGAGGGTTTCAAGTTTTTAGTCTGGGTAAAATCAACAAAATTACTGATGAAGGAGTTACTTTTCAATCCTATATTGATGGTTCTAGACATCTCATCGGTCCGGAAAAGTCAATGGAGATTCAGATGGCATTGGGTTCAGATATTGCTATGGTTTTTGACCAATGTACACCTTATCCTTCTTCTAAATATGAAGTAATAATTGCCGCTGAACGTACATTTCAATGGGCAAAAAAATGTTTAGCCTATCACAATTTAAAAAAACAAGCCTTGTTTGGTATTGTGCAGGGAGGAATTTTCCCTGATATTCGTAAAGAAAATGCTAAGAAATTGATTGATTTGGATTTTCCCGGTTATGCTTTAGGGGGTTTGAGCGTAGGAGAGCCCAAGCCCTTAATGTATGAGATACTTGAAGCCACTGTACCTTTGTTTCCTGAAAATAAACCCAGGTATTTAATGGGTGTTGGTGCACCTCAATCAATTCTGGAGGCGGTAACCAGAGGAATTGATATGTTTGACTGTGTTTTGCCGACCAGGAACGGCAGAAATGGCAGTCTTTTTACTTGTAATGGAAAAATTTCAATTGCAAATGCAAGATATAAGGATGATTTATCTCCCCTCGACAGAAATTGCCAGTGTTATGTCTGTCGTAATTTTACCCGAGCTTATCTCAGGCATCTTTATATGGCCAAAGAAATGTTAGCTCCAATTCTGGGAACCATTCATAATCTTTACTTTATGAGTGATTTAATGAAAGAAACAAGAAAAGCCATTTCTGAAAATTATTTTGATTTATTTAAAAAAAGATTTTACGAAAATTATTTATCATTGTGAATAAAATTTTCTTTATACAAGATAAACATACAAAATATTTGATAAAAATAGATTAATTAGGTATAATTTAAAAGAATTTTAAAAAAGAAAGGTGTGAAACAATAAATGTCTCAAAGTATTCAGCAATTTTTGCCTTTAATTATTATATTTGCCATTTT
>CAYWJZ010000045.1:0-7762 GCA_964458635.1 uncultured Atribacterota bacterium | reverse complement strand
CTGGCTCTGGCTAAAACATTAATTGAAGAAATAAAAGTAGACAGGATTGAAATCACCAGTGCTAAAGTAAGTACAGGCGAGGAAGAGGCGGTAGGTAAAATTCTTAAATGGGCTAATAGAAACCAGCATGCCCAAAGGATAGAAATTTTGGGTTTTGTAGATATTAAGGATTCAGTAGATTGGATTTACCGACTCGGAGGAAAAGTACTCAATATCCTGGCTAAAGGATCCATGAAACACTTGACCACCCAGTTAAAAAAGACCAAAGAACAGCATATAGAGGAAATTAAAGAAACAGTGGCATATGCTCAAAAAATGAATATCCATTGTAATATATGGCTGGAAGATTGGTCTAATGGGATGATTCATTCCCCGGATTATGTATATTATTTTATTGATAGTCTTCGCAAAGAAAAAATTGACAGATTTATGTTAGCAGATACACTGGGAATTCTCTATCCTTCCCAGGTATTTCGTTTTTTGAAAGAAATTATGGCAAAATTTCCTGATCTTCATTTTGATTTTCATGCCCATAATGATTATGGATTGGCTACTGCCAATACAATATCAGCAGTAGAAGCAGGGATTATGGGCATTCATTGCACAGTTAATGGAATGGGAGAGAGAGCCGGGAATGCTCCTCTGGAGGAAGTTGTTGTTTCAATAAGGGATTTTCTTGAGATAGATACGGGAATAGAGGAAAAAAATCTATATTCCCTGAGTAAAACAGTTGAAGCCTTTTCTGCTTATCGTGTTGCAGCTAATAAGCCGATTTGTGGCGAGAATGTGTTTACTCAAACTGCAGGCATACATGCAGATGGTGACAGGAAAGGTAACTTGTATGCCAGCAGACTTCTACCGGAAAGGTTTAACCGAAGAAGACAGTACTCGCTGGGTAAATTAAGCGGAAAATCCAGCTTAGAATACAATTTGGAAGAAATTGGCATCAAACTTACTAAAAAACAAAAAAAACAAGTCTTAAACAAGGTAATTGAATTGGGTGATAAAAAGGAAATGATTACCCCCGCGGATTTACCTTATATAGTTTCTGATGTTTTGGATACTCCTGAGGAAAAGATATTTCAATTAAAGGCATACAATATTCTAACAAGCTATCTCACTAAACCTATAGCTGTTATTCAGTTGTCTTATCAGGATGTAAAAAATGATAAATTAATTGAATTGGAAGAAAGTGCTCAGGGTGATGGGGGATATGATGCTTTTATGAACGCCGTGAGAAAGGTATTTCAAAAAATTAACCTTGATTTACCAAAACTTTTGGATTATGTTATTACCATACCACCCGGGGGAAAGACCGATGCACTGGTGCAGTGTACAATTACCTGGGGTATTGATAATCAACGTCATTTTATTACTAAAGGGGTTAATTCTGACCAGGTTTTAGCAGCTATTGAAGCAACTGAGAAAATGATGAACATCATTGCTATCATGAAAAATTCCGGAGAAGTATCCAAAGAAGCAGATTAGAAATAATCGAGAACAACTAACCATCTTAATAAAGACTTATAATTTTATAGTTATTGATGAAATACTAATTAAGTAATTATAATTTAAGGGGGGAATTTATGGGACAAACCATTGCCGAAAAAATTATCCAGAATCATTGTAGTAAGAAAAATATAAAAAAAGGTGATTTGGTTAATGCCAGGGTAGATCTTGCTTTTGCCAACGATATCACCGGGCCTCTTGCTATTGATGTTTTTAACAAAATTGGTGTCGATAAAGTGTTTGACCGGGATAAGATTACTTTTATTCCAGACCATTTTGTACCAAACAAAGATATAAAATCAGCAGAACAGGCAAAAGCTATGAAAGGATTTTCACAAAGCCAGAAACTTACTTATTATTTTGAAGTAGGAAAATCCGGAATTGAACACGCACTCTTACCGGAAAAAGGATTAGTGCTACCAGGCCAGTTAATTGTCGGAGCTGACTCTCATACACCTACTTCGGGAGCATTGGGTGCACTTGCAGTTGGAGTGGGTAGTACCGATTTAGGTGCTGTGCTTGCCCTGGGAGAGGTTTGGTTAAAAGTACCGGAAACAATCAAGTTTATCTATAATGGAGAGTTAAATAAGTGGGTAGGAGGAAAAGATTTAATACTTTATACTATTTCTAAAATCGGTGTGAATGGCGCAAATTATAAGATTATGGAATTTAGCGGGGAGGCTATCAGAAAACTTTCCATGGATAACCGTTTTACTATATGCAATATGGCTATTGAAGCCGGTGGGAAAAGCGGAATTATTGAAGCAGACGAAATTACCTTGGGTTATTTGGAAGGCCGGACAGATAAAACTTTCCAAACAGTTAAAAGTGATTCTGATGCTGAGTATGAGAAAGTAATAGAATACAATGTCGCCGATATTGAACCCCAGGTTGCCTTCCCTCATTTGCCAGGCAATGCCAAACCTATCAGTGAAGCTAAGGGAATTAAAATTGATCAGGCAGTTATAGGTTCCTGTACCAATGGGCGTATTGAAGACCTGAGAATTGCTGCAGATATAATAAAAAATCATCAAGTTGATTCCAGAGTAAGATTAATTATTATTCCGGCAACACAACAGATTTATCTTAAAGCTATGGAAGAAGGATTATTGAAAACATTTATCGAGGCAGGAGCGGTTATTAGTCCACCTACTTGCGGTCCTTGTTTGGGTGGACATATGGGGGTACTGGCAAAAGGTGAGAAGGCAATTTCCACAACAAATCGTAATTTTATCGGTCGTATGGGCCATACCGAGAGTGAAGTTTATCTATCCGGTCCCGCAGTGGCGGCTGCCTCAGCAATTACCGGAAAAATATCCAGCCCCGAGGAGGTAATATAATAATGATATTAAAAGGTAATGTCTGGAAGTTTGGTGATAATATTGATACTGATGTAATTATACCTGCCAGATATCTAAATACTTCAGATTCAGAAGAATTGGCAGCTCATTGTATGGAAGATTATGACAATAATTTCATGAAAAAGATGAAATCGGGAGATATTATGGTAGCAGGTGAGAATTTTGGTTGCGGTAGTTCTCGAGAGCATGCCCCTATTGCTATCAAATCAGCCGGAATTTCCTGTGTAATTGCTAAGTCTTTCGCCCGAATTTTTTTTCGCAATGCAATTAATATCGGTTTACCGATTTTCGAATCTGCTGAAGTCTTTGAACAATCTCAACAGGGAGATGTTTTAGAAGTGAATACCGATCAGGGGATTATTCGCAATATGACAAAACAAAAGGAATTCCAGATAACCCCTTTGCCTGATTTTATGCAAAATATTATTTCAGCCGGAGGATTGGTTGAATATGTTAAAGAAGAAATTGAGAGGAGAAAATAATATGTATAATATTGCATTGATCCCCGGTGACGGTATTGGACCAGAAGTTATTAGAGAAGGTAAAAAAGTAATTGAAGCGGCCTCAAAGTATCATGATGTAAAAATCAACTGGAAAGAGTTTCCTTTTGGGGCAGAACACTATCTGAAAACCGGGGAACTTTTACCTGATAGTGCTTTAAAAGAAATGGAAGATATGGATGCCATCTATCTAGGAGCAGTCGGAGATCCTCGTGTAAAACCAGGAGTATTGGAAAAAGAGATATTATTAAAAATCCGATTTTATTTTGATCAATATATTAATCTCAGGCCGATTAAACTATTCAAGGGTATACAGACTCCTCTTAAAGATAAGAATCCGGAGGATATAAATTTTTATGTAGTCAGAGAGAATACTGAAGATTTTTATATCGGAATAGGCGGGCATTTTGAAAGTCAAAGATATCAGCAAGAACATATCTTAGAGCGAAGTATGTTCAGGGCAAGCATCCAACTTGATTTTTCCAATGATAGAAAAGAAGAAATTGGCTATCAATTAGGACTTATTACCCGGAGGGGCGCACAAAGAGTTATAAAATATGCTTTTAATTTTGCTCAAGAGAAAAACTTAAACAATGTTTCCACTGTTGACAAAGCAAATGTCCTGCAAGATATGTATGGTCTGTGGAGGAAAATTTTCCAAAAAACAGCCTCTGAATATCCGAAAATTACCAATGATTATTTTTATGTAGATGCCTTGACTATGCTTTTTGTCAGTTCTCCGGAAAAATTTAAAGTAATTGTCTCACCAAATATGTTTGGAGATATTATTACTGACTTGGGAGCAACAATACAAGGAGGCATTGGTATGGCTGCAGGTGCTAATATTAATCCTGATAATGTTTCAATGTTTGAGCCTGTGCATGGCTCTGCCCCGGATTTGAAAAATAAATTAATAGCTAATCCAGTTGGAACTATTTTAGCAGGCGCACTAATGTTAGATCACTTGGGAGAAAAGGAAATAGCAGGATTTATTGAAAGAGCGGTAGAAAAGGTTTTACTGGAAGGTAAAATTAAAACAAGAGATTTAGGAGGAAAGAGCTCTACCCAAGTTATGGGTGATGAAGTTGCAATGAAGTTATAAATTTGCTAATAATTATTGGAATTATTTTAAATATAATAGGTATTATAGGGGTAATAGTTCCTGGTTTACCGGGTATTACACTGAACTATATTTCTTTGATTTTGCTCTATATAACAAAAGGAGAAGCAGGAGTTAATTTACGAATCCTTATTGTTTTTGGCGTGTTAACCGTTTCGGCAGTGTTGCTTGATTATATTCTTCCTTTGCTGGGGGCTAAAAAATATGGTGCTTCCCGTACAGGGGTATGGGGAGCGGCCATCGGAATGCTTATCGGGATAGTATTTTTCCCACCCTTTGGTATTATTTTTGGTCTTTTAGTAGGTGCTTTTGTGGGAGAAATGATAGCCGGGAAAGAGCAATCACAGGCATTAAGATCTAGCTTTGCAACTTTTTTGGGAACACTTACTTCTATGGTAGTTAGACTTATTCTTTCTATGATCATGACTATCTATTTTTTTATGTATTTATTTTAGGATTTACATACGGATAAGAGGATATCAGATGGAACAAAAAAAGGGGAAGAAATTATCTAGCCCACTATGGCTACCGAATCAGTCAGGTTAGCCTATAATTAAGCTACAAAAATTTTTTTGTAGAATATTTAATTGAGGGAAAATTCAAGTTAAGAACTTAAATGGAAAGGAAAAAATATGGAAAAAAATAGTCATATTGTAACAAAAGGGCCAAATCGGGCGCCTCATCGTTCCCTGTTTTATGCCATGGGATACACGAAAGAAGATCTGGAAAAACCAATAATCGGTGTAGTAAATGCTTTTAATGAAATTATTCCTGGCCATATCCAGCTTAATGATATTGTTCAGTCTGTAAAGATTGGGGTTGCTGCAGCAGGTGGAACTCCTATGCAATTTCCTGCGATTGGTATTTGTGATGGTATTGCCATGAACCATCTTGGAATGAAGTATCCGTTGGCCAGCCGGGAACTTATTGCTGATTCTATTGAAGCGATTGCTATGGCTCATCATTTCGATGGCTTGGTAATGGTTGGAAATTGTGACAAAATTGTTCCGGGAATGTTGATGGCAGCGGGGCGATTGAATATTCCCGCAATCTATGTTAGTGGCGGACCAATGTTAACAGGTCAATGCGCGGGACAGGACTCTGACTTAAATACCGTTTTTGAAGCAGTTGGCAAATATAATCAGAAAGAGATTTCAGAAGAAGACTTGCTGGAAATTGAGCAATGCGCCTGTCCTTCAGCCGGTAGTTGTGCAGGTTTATTTACAGCAAATTCCATGAATTGTCTGGCAGAAGCCCTGGGAATTGCTTTACCTGGAAACGGAACAATACCAATTGGTTATGGTGCTAGAAAACAGTTAGCGAATACCGCAGGGAAAAAGATTGTTGACCTTTTTAAAAATCAACTTAAACCCAGGGATATTATGACATCTGATGCCTTTAAAAATGCTATTACTCTTGATTTGGCTATGGCAGGATCAAGCAATACTGTTCTACATTTATTGGCTATTGCCCATGAAGCAGGAGTTAAACTAGGGTTAGAGACCTTCGATAAATTAAGTCGCATTGTTCCCATTTTAACCAAAATATCCCCCTCCAGCTCTCTGCATGTTTCTGATTTGTATTTTGCAGGAGGGATCCAGGCTATATTAAAAGAGTTAGCAGATAATAATCTCATTAATATAGAAGAAAAAACTGTAACCGGAGAGACAATAGGACAGAATATCTCCTCGTCCATAATAAAAAATACTAATGTTGTAAGAAAATTCAGTAATCCCTATAGTCCCGAAAGCGGAATTGCTATACTTTATGGGAATCTGGCTCCGGATGGAGCAGTTGTTAAAGTATCGGCAGTTAGCAAGAAAATGTATTCCTTCGAAGGTTCTGCCCGGGTTTTTAATTCAGAGGAAGAGGCTTATCAGGCTATTACAGATGGTGAAATCAAAAAAGGAAATGTGGTTGTAATTCGTTATGAAGGACCAAAGGGTGGCCCTGGGATGCGGGAGATGCTGGCCCCTACTTCAGCTATTTGTGGTATGGGGTTAGATAATGATGTTGCGCTTCTCACTGATGGACGTTTTTCGGGAGCAACACGTGGGGCAGCGATTGGTCATATTTCACCGGAAGCCGCAGAAAAAGGACCAATTGGTATGGTTGAAGATGGAGATATTATCAAAATAGATATTTCTAATCGGGAACTTTCTGTCAAAGTATCTGAAGAAGAATTAAAAAAACGTGAAGCAAAATGGTCTTTACCGAAAAGAAATATTCCCTCTAATTATTACCTGAAGCGGTATGCTTATCTGGTAACTTCTGCCAGTACAGGTGCTGTTTTTAGAGAAGTAGACTTGTAAAATCAGGGATATTCAAGGGGAATCTTTCCCCTTGAATATCCCCTTAATGCTTCTTAAATAAAAAATTCTGGTTCTTTTCTTTTTCTGCCCAATCTTTTTAGTACTGTTTTGACAAAAACCGGTTTTTTATAGATTATTTTTCGAGCCCCATATGGACAAAATTTTACGCAGGCAAAACAGCGTATACATAACTTATCTCGGCTTCTCAGGCTATCAGGTTCAATAGCATTAACCGGACAAATTTCAATACATTTCCGGCAATTTTGACAAACTTTTAAATCTACAACCGGAGCATGGGCGAATACTATTTCGCTGTGTTTAGGTAAAAGCTTTCCCAGAGGCAACAATTCACCTTTGATATTTAAATCCGGGATATTCTTAATTGATTCAATGGATTTAATTTTCTGTTGGATTTCTTTCCCCAGGGATTCTGCTATTTCCAGATCCCGATTATCCGGTCTGCCAGGAGCGATTTTAATATCTTCCTGTGAAAAAGAATGTTCACCGATAAAAGAAGCAGCTGCAATTACTTTAAATCCTTGATAAGTCATCATTTTATTTAGCTGTTTCAGGGCAATACCGGCACTTATATTACCATAGGTAACCACTAGAATCATTAGTTGTCCTTGACCGTGAATTTTACGAAGTACTGGATATAATAAATCAGGGATTCTTTCTTCATAAACCGGAGTTCCCAGTATAACTGCTTCTGTTGGCTGAATGTTAAATTTAATATTATGCCGCTGACCAAGGGAATTCAGATTAATCGTTTTTTGTTCAACAATCCCCATTCTTTTTGCAATAGTCTGAACTATTTTTTCAGTCGAATATGTGGGGGAAAAATATATTTTAACTAACTTATCAACAAACAATTGCACACCTCGTCAAGAACTTAATATCATCTGTTATATTCTAATGCAGCTTGAAAGTTTAGACAAGGTTACAAGCACAATATTTCTT
>CAYWJZ010000044.1:4339-7931 GCA_964458635.1 uncultured Atribacterota bacterium | reverse complement strand
CCCGGGATAATTAAAGTTGTTATCTCAATCCAAATTCCCAGTTCATAATATTGTTTAATGCGCTCTAGCACGGGGTGTAATTTAGCACCACATATCTTATGATAAAAATCTTCACTCATTGCTTTTAGGTCAATATTTGCAGCATCCAGGTATGGTGCTATATGGTTGAGTGCTTCGGAGCCAATATAGCCATTGGTAACAAAAATATTTTTTAGTCCCTTTTCACGGGAAAGAAGGGAGATATCGTAAGCTGTTTCATAATAAATAGTTGGCTCGGTGTAGGTGTAGGAAATAGATAGACAGTTATTATCTAAAGCGTTTTGCACAACTCTCTCCGGAGAAACTTCCTCCCCTTTGATGACATCTCCTTTAACCTGGGATATTGACCAATTCTGACAGTGTAAACAATGAAAATTACACCCTATAGCCGCAATTGAATAGGATTGGGAACCGGGATAAAAATGAAATAAAGGTTTTTTCTCAATAGGGTCCACATGGGCAGCAATTAACCGGTTGTAATTCAGACTAAATAATGATCCTTCCCGATTTTCTCTTACCCTGCATATTCCTCGTTTCCCTGGCAAAATCTCGCATTGGTGAGGACAAAGCTCACATTTTACTTTATTATTTTTAAATTTTTTATAAAACATTGCTTCTTTCATCATTACAATCCACCTCTAACTTATCTTTTTAAATACCCAAAGTTAATCTTTCTGATAAAAAATGAGGTAAATGGGCTTTATTGATCTTAGCCTGTGCTTTATTAATTGGATAATCAACCCTTACAATTTTTACAGTAAGACGGTCGGTGTCATAAATTGCAAAGCTTGCCTGAGGGTTTCGGTCCCTGGGTTGGCCAACACTGCCACAATTAATAATATAGCTATACTCCTGTTGAATGACGATCTCTGCTCCCTTAACAGCATTAAAATAATTCACAAATTGATTTTTTTGATGAAATGTAAAACACCCGGCAATATGACTGTGTCCGATAAAATAAATTTTAAAATCAAATCTATCAAAAATTTCTTCTGCGGTCTGTTTCTCCAGGATATATTCCCAGAGAGGTTGTCGAGGACTACCATGAACTCCTAATACATCTTCAGAAATCGTAATCTTTCGCTTCAGCATTTTTAAATAGCTAAATTCCTGATCTTTCAGTTGTTTTCTGGTCCACTGGATAGCTTGCCGAGCGTCCTCATTAAAATAATGTAAATCTAATTCTCCAATAACTGCACCTTCGTGATTACCTTTAATTGACGGAATCCCCAGTCCTTTAATTTTTTCAATACAATACATAGGATCCGCACCATATCCAATAATATCTCCCAAACAAATAATCTGGTCTACATCTTTTAATCTCCCGAGAACAACCTTTAATGCCTCGGCATTTCCATGAATATCTGAGATTATCCCGATTTTCAATACAAAAACCTCTTTCCTAAGAAAATATATTATTACAGAAAAATCATCATTTTTAATATCCACCAATTTAAGATTACTTCATCACCAATGAAAGAAACTTTTCAAATTTTTCAATTTGCTTTCCCTTACAGATAACATGATGATTGGCGATGGATTTTTCTAAAAAATTTATCACCGGTTCTTTAGGAACAATATTTAACTGACTGCAACACAGGTTGGGGGATTCTAAATTTTCTGTCAGGTCCCCGTCTGAAAGAAAATACTTGTCTATATTTCCATTCAATTTAAACAGGGTCACCGGACCATTTTTAACTTTTCCACGGACGGCAATGCCTAAACCTGACTCAAAATGACTTTTCCATTCATAACTTTCACACATGTTTATCGGTATTGTGCAATGGGCAAACACAATTTCATTCTTCTCTTGATCAATACATGCCGGATTGGCCATAAACACAGGCTGTTCTGTTAATTGATAGGCAATAATCATAGAAACAAGAGCAGGGATATCGCCCTCACATCCGGCTACAATACCCTCTCTATTTAATAGAGATAAGGCCAGACAACCAGTGTTTTTATAGAAATCAAGCAAATCAAAACAACGAACGGTAATAGCGTTAAATTTATATTCTAAGCTTAAATTTTTTAATCCCTGATAGATGCGTAATGATTGCTGTAGCACCTCAGGCTCAAAGCCGGTTGGTATAATATCTAAATTAGATGGAATATCATTATCTTTTACCTGATCAATATGTCTGATCATTTCCTCTATAGGAATATCATAAATTTTTATACCCAGCTTTTTTCTAATAGCATTATAATCCGCGCCACTACCGATAAGCCAATCAGAAGGCTTCCCCAGCACTCCAACCCTGTATTGACGACAGGCCTTTTTGGTTTCCATTATTTTCTTTAATAATTTCAGACGTTCGGCAATCCATTTTGCTGATCCATGCAAAATCTCAACCTGTTCCCCTCTTTTATTTAGATATTCCTTTATTTCCAGAGCTGCAGGCAAAGCATTATGTAAACAGCCGGCCAAAAGAAAATAGGGAGCAGGAAATTGCTGGTAAATGCGCTTGAATTTTTCCTCTACACCTCCGGACTTAATCAGGATAACCGGAAAGATGGGTTCTTTTTTTATATCTCCCGGCCCAATGGGTATTAATAGTTCTCCCAGGTATTTTTCAATTGACTTAAGAAAAGGTTCTAAAGAAAGATTTATATTATTCTGATTATGAATATTTGATACCAAATGATAGCAACCAATCTTCAATGTTATACTCCTTTAAAATATTATTGAGAATCTACCCTGTAATTAATTTTTTTTAATCCCCCATAACAGCAATAGCAATTCCACCTTTACCGATATGCACACTAAGAGCGGGAGATCCTTCCGTAATATACATTTCAGCCTTCGGAAAGTGCGACTGTAATTCTTTTTGATACCATTGAGCTAATTGAATATCCTGAATATGGGCAATGGCAAAACAGGGATTTTTCAAATTTTTAGCATATCGACAGGCCAACTCCAAAGTTTTATCCAATAAACGCTGATAACCGATAACTTTGGCTGCCTCTACAAAAGTACCTTGACTATTGAGCGTAATAACCGGTTTCAAGTGCATTATTGATCCGATGAATCCTTTTACTTTATCCAGACGACCACTTCTTATTAAATATTTTAAGGTAGGAATGCTCACAAAAATTTTGTTCCGTTTTATATAATGTTCTAATTTTTTCAAAATCTGATCCATTGTAAATCCATCCTCTATAAGACGGGCAGCTTTTAATACAAGTAGCCCTAAAGCAACTGTACTTGTTCTGGCATCTATTACCCTGATATTAGCATGATATTGATTTTTCTTGCTGGCAATACAGGCCACCTGATAAGTACCGCTTAGCTCACCTGATATGTGGATAGAAATGATTTCTTCATTTTCTTGAGCGGCCTCTTGGTAAATATCTTCAAAATACTGATAGGGGGGTTGGGACGTAGAAACATGATGATGAGGATTTTCCAGATAATCAATAACTTCTTTGGTTGAAATATTGATTCGATCTAAAAAACTCTCTTGATCAACATGTACAGCAATGGGAACCATTTTAATTTGGTGTTTTTTAATCAAATCATCCGGTAAATCACAAGTTGTATCGGTTACCAGAG
>CAYWJZ010000044.1:1222-4239 GCA_964458635.1 uncultured Atribacterota bacterium | reverse complement strand
GAATAGAAAAAATGTTTTTCTTCCTGTCTGGTCCGTGATTTCTTTTCAAAATCTTTGAGGTTTCTAAGTTTACCAAATTCAATAAAATCAACAATGCCTTCCAGCAAATTAACAAATCCTTCGGCTCCGGCATCTACAACACCAGCTCTTTTTAATACAGCTAATTTATCAGGTGTCTCCAGTAATGATGTCCTGGCTTTTTGTAGTGATTGCTTGAATAACTCTACAAAATCAGGTGTTTTATCTGCTAAATTATTAAGATAATGAGCCCAGTCCTTCATAACAGTTATAATCGTTCCCTCCCGGGGTTGGGCAATTGCCATTGTAGCCTGCTCTACTGCCCTTACTGCAGCTTGAGAAAAGGCTATTGTTGTCAGGCGGCTCATTCCACGGGTTGCTTCAGACAGACCTTGAAAAAATTGAGCGAGAATGGCACCGGAGTTACCCTTGGAACCCATTAGAGCAGCTTTAGCAATTTTTTGCACCATCTCCTCAAAAGAATTTACCTGTAAATCTTTAACTCCCATGACTATATTGTTCATGGTCATAGTTAAGTTAGTGCCGGTATCACCATCAGCTACCGGAAATACATTAATGTCATTGAGATGATTTTTTGTTTGATTAATTCGCTGGGCAGAAGTCATAATAAATCTCTTAAAACGTATTCCATCTATATATTTGATCCTTATTTTCATATTTTGTTTACCTGTTGTTAATAGACAAATATTTAAAAATCAATTATATACTTTTATTATATCCTGAATAGTGATTTTTTTCTAAAAGATACAAAAAATTTAAATGACTCATTCAAATATTAAGTCAATAAAAGTTATTTTGCAAGATATTAGGAATATAAATACGGAGGTTACTTGTAGAAATTTATAAAACTGGATATATTATTAAATATATGAGGGGGCTGACTAAAGTTCCCAGATAACCCAAAACTGCAGTCAGCCCCTAAAGTTAAAGAAAACTTTCATTTTTCTAATAAACAGATAGATACTTTTCCAGTTCCCAGGGATGTATATGGAGGCTATACTGCTCCCATTCCTGATATTTAGCTCTAAGATAATTATCGATGATATGTTCGGTTAAGCCTCTATGTAGCACTTTGTCTTTTTTAAATTCTTCTAAGGCCTCTTTCAAATTACCAGGTAAACTTTCAATACCAAATTTTTTAAGTTGAGCTTCATCCATGTCATAGATATTTTCACCAACCGAATCAGGAGGCATAATTTTATTACGGATCCCATCCATTCCGGCTGCAAGAATCACTGAAAAGGCCAGATAAGGATTACAAGAGGTATCGGGACAGCGTAATTCAATTCGAGTAGCATTATGTCTGGCTACCGGCACACGAATTAAAGGACTTCGATTGCGATGTGACCAGGCAATATACACCGGTGCCTCATAACCGGACACTAAGCGTTTGTAGGAATTAACCAGGGGATTGGTTATAGCAGCAAGTCCTTTGGCATGCTTGATCAGTCCTCCGATAAAATAAAGCGCTTCCTTGCTTAACCCATGCTTATTATCCGGATCATAAAAAGCATTACTCCCGTTTTTAAACAGAGAAATATTGGTGTGCATTCCCGAACCGGCAATTCCATAGACCGGTTTTGGCATAAAGGTTACATGCATATTATGCCACATAGCGATTGTTTTGCTGGTTAACTTTAAGACCATAATTCGATCTGCAGTGGTAATGCCGTCAGAATACCTGAAATCTATCTCGTGTTGACCCGGACCCACTTCATGGTGGGAAGCTTCCACCTCAAACCCCAGCTTTTCCAGAGCAATAACCATATCTCGCCTGACTTCTTCCCCTAGATCTACGGGAGAAAGGTCAAAATAACTGGCTTGATCATTAGTATTCGTGGTTGCTTTATTATTTTCATCCCTCGCAAAAAGATAAAATTCCATTTCAGGACCAAAATTAGCGGTAAATCCTATTTCTTTAAGTTCAGCCAAAACTCGTTTCAAATTAGTCCTGGCACAGCCGGCAAAAGGCGTTCCATCAGGATTAATGATATCACAAATAATCCGGGCAACATCCTGCTCTTCTTCCCATGGGTTAACCATAAATGTATTAAGATCAGGCTGTAAAAGCATGTCTGATTCCTCAATACGGCAAAAACCTTGAACAGAAGAACCGTCAAATAATCTTTTACCTTCAAGAGCTTCTTCCAATGCGCTTATAGGTACTTCAACATTTTTTGGCATACCCATAATATCCGTAAATTTAAGGCGTACAAATCGTATCTTTAGTTCTTCAGCTTTTTTTAATATCATTTCTTTGGTTATTTCTGACATATAATTTTTCTCCTTTTTATATAAACTTTATGAAAGATAGAATACAATAATACAAGTAAGAAATAACCTTTCTTGTAAACCAGAAGATATAAATAATCTGAGAATATTTATCATTGATTATAGGATTGGTATTTTTCAACCATTTTTCTGCGCATCTTGGAAACCATAGTATGAGAAATACCTAATTCCTTGCCAATTTCCCTAAACGTCAATCCTTTCATCCTCAAATTCAACAATGCCTTTTCTTTGACTGAGAGCTCTTGATTAAACTCATCGCAGAATAGATATTCATCAAGGGGTTTATAATCAGCAGATTGATAATGCAACTGCCTATTTTTATTAACTTCTCTATTCTGTTCTTCCAGTATATGATAGGAATGACCATGATTTATTTTTCCATACTCAGATTTGATAGATTTTCTGAGATAATTTTTTAAATGATAATAACAGCCCTGGAGAATATAACTGTCATTTTTATTTTTTAATTTTCTCTTTTCTTTCTGTTGCCATAGATAGAGTAATACTTCCTGATAAAGATCATCACTATCAATATATTGATACTTAATATTCAACTTTCTGATAATCCCTTTTAATTGATATCTTATACGATTAATAATTTCATCTAATTCTCTCTTTTTTCTCATCTCCATTTAGAAGTCCTTGTTCTCCTGCTTTCCTATTATCTAACTAAATTTTTAATCATT
>CAYWJZ010000044.1:0-1122 GCA_964458635.1 uncultured Atribacterota bacterium | reverse complement strand
TACTTTCAATATATTCAAAACAGGAAATCTTCTTTATCTTTATTACTTTATTTGGAAATTCTGCTTTACCAAATATTTTTCCAAAAAGATGGATGTTATAATGATTAAAGGAATAGAAACAATCCAGCGTATTACTGTAAATTCAATTCCCAAAAATGATGCCTCAAAAACGGTCATAGGAATTCTGACAATAGCTGAAGCACTAATAAAAGTAAAGATAACACTTAGCCTGGCGCCTTTTTTATAGAGGGCAGAGGAAACAGGCAAAGCTACCAAAAGCCCTCCTGCCGTCGTTCCAGCTAAAACGATTGCCCAAATATAGCCTTTAATTCCTCCTTCATGGCCTAAGTGTTTTTCAACTTTCTCTCGGGAGACCCAGACTTCAAATAAACCGATCAGGATAAAGGCACAGGGTAATATCTTTATCATATAAGCTAAAAATGAGATTAAATTTTCTCCTATTTCAAGACCGGAGGAAATATTAAAAATATATGAATAGATCAGAAATCCAAAATAAATGATGATAAAAATTAAATAGATATATCTGTTATTGGATCTTTTGTCTGGTTGTTTTTTCATAAGGTAATCTCTCCAAAGTAAGTACCGATTAATAATGCTACAATGATAGCAATAATAAAGCTAATGATATTACGGATTAAGGCAACCTTTTTCCCAAAATAAGTTAACTCAACCGGAAATGTAACAGTGCCAACCATCATCAAAGTTGTGGTAAAGGAGGCAATAATCATATAGGATATACCACTGTTTCTCAGTATCCCTGCCAGAGGAAATGCTACAAAACCCGGCATAATGGTTACGGAGCCTACCAGGGCAGCTAAAATGACATTAATTGTGTGATAGCCCGAATCAAGGTATTGGATTATTCTCTCCTGTGGGAATAAAAATAATATTATTGAAACAAAGATAAGCATGATTACAAAAGACGGGGAAATAACTAAAATTCTTTTATAAGCTATTAATAAGGCTTTCTTGGTTTTAGCCCTATCTAATAAAAAAGATAAAAGCAATAAGATACCGGTTACATAAAAAAACCACATTATCTATTCTCCTTTACAAATTACTGTCTGTTGCAATAGTTCAACCCGGCAAATCCAAGAAAAT
>CAYWJZ010000043.1:3560-8018 GCA_964458635.1 uncultured Atribacterota bacterium | reverse complement strand
ATTTTTTCTTCCAGAGGATTCAGCTCTTTTTCAATATTCCTTATGAAACGGTATTGCTGGTTACGCTGTTCGGCTTGCATTCTCTTTTTTTCTTTTTCGACCAAACTGGGTTTAGATTCTCTATTATAATTTTTAGCATGACTTGTTTGGCTCTTTTCTTGTTTTTCTTTATCCAGAATTAACTGGCGCTTCTGGATAAAATAAGAATAATTCCCCGGATAAGAATAAACCTTTCCTTTTCTAATTTCGATCACACGATTTACAAGTTGATCCAGAAAAAAACGATCATGAGAAACAATGAGAATGGTTCCCCGGTATTGTTTTAAGGCCTGATAAAATATATTCTTCGTTTTGATATCAAGATGATTCCCGGGCTCATCCAGAATTAAGAGATTTGACTCTTCCAGTAATAATTTTGCCAGAGCCAATCGGGATTTCTCACCTCCCGATAATTGATGCACAGATTTATTTATATCCTCACCGGTAAAAAGAAAAGAACCCAAGAGGTCTCTCTTTTCCTGATTGGTTAATTGTTTCCCGTTTCTGTCAATTTCATCCCAGACGGTATGTTGATAATTCAAATTTTGTGAACTTTCCTGGGAAAAAAAAGCTATCTTAACCCGGTAACCCCAATCAACCATACCTTTATTAGGGGATTCTCTGCCACTGATAATTCTTGATAATGTTGACTTCCCGGCACCATTAATGCCAACCAGGGCAACTCTATCTCCGCAGTGAATCGTAACATTGATTCCCTGGAAGACTTTCTTTTGCCCATATCCATGAGTAATATTTTTTAGCAGCACAACTTCTTCCCCACTTCTAGGGGCAGAAGGAAATCTAAAATGAACATGGTTCGAAGTTTTTTTTATTTTGATTGGGTCTATTTTCTCCAGCATCTTAATTCTACTTTGGACCTGGGAAGCCTTGGTTGCCTTATAACGAAAACGCTCTATGAATTTTTCCAGATGAGCCTTTTTTTCTTGTAGATGTTTTTGATTCTTTTCTTGAATTTCTTCCCGTTTGTTCTTTTCTTCCAAATAAAAACTATAATTACCTTTGTAAAAGGCAATCCTTTGTTCTGCCAATTCTACAATTTCCTGAACAATTTTATCCAGAAAATACCGGTCATGGGATATCATAACTAATGTTCCCTTGTAATTTCTGAGCCAGCTCTCCAACCACTCCAGGCTTTCGGTATCCATATGGTTTGTTGGTTCATCCAATAATAAAATATCAGGAGAGCTAACCAGCAAACCCGCAAGTACAACACGCATCTTCCATCCACCCGAAAAAGAAGAGCACGGTTTTAGCCAATCCTCTTTTCTAAAACCTAATCCCTGTAATATGCTTTTGGCTTTTGCCTCAAATCGGTAACCACCTATTATCTCAAACTGATGGAAAGTTTGCTCATAATGATGGCTAATGCTTTTAAACTCACTATTCTCTCCGTCTATTTTTGCAAGTTTCTCCTGCTCTTCTTTTAATCTTCTTTCCAATTTTACGATTCCGGCTGTTTCTTTTAAGTAATCCTTGAGAAGGTAATCAGATAAAACAATGAGGTCCTGAGGTAAGTACCCTAATTTTTTACCATTTGGTAATATCACATTCCCATCATCAGGCTCGTACTTCTCCATTATAATTTTTAAAAGGGTGGTTTTCCCAACACCATTATCTCCAACTAACCCAATACGACTACCTGCCGGTATTTGCCAGCTCAAACTATCAAAAAGTATTCTTCCGGGGAAACTAACTTTAATATTTTTTAAAATAATCATATTCTATAAACATACCTTTTAGATAATTTATTTTAAACAACTACAACTAGTTCATTAAGTTGTTTTGCCTCTCCTGGCAGAATGGTTTTCCCCAGGGAAAATGAAGAATAATGGATTAGATAAGTAAAATATAAGTTTGTAATAAATAATTCCAACCAATTGGTTTATCAGCTCAAAAAACATCTCTGGCAAAAGACGGGAGTACAAATGCAGCTTTATGAATATCCATATGATAATATTGTAAACCAGATAATTGTTTTGCCCTCTCAGGGATGAAATCATTAATAGGATGGTATTTTTTCGAACAAAAGCTAAAGCCAATTATGCCGCTGGGATAAGTAGGTACCATAGTGTAGTAGTAAGATGAAATAGGAAATATTTTTTTAATAAATTGAAAAGTATTTTTAATAAAGTTAGTATGCCAGAAAAGAGATTCTAATTGGGTCACGGCAATCCCCTCTTCTTTTAAAGCGTTGAATAGAGAATGATAGAAGGTTTCTGTGAAAAGAGTGCTACCAGGGCCAATCGGATCAGAAGAATCAACAATGATTATATCATAATAGCCCTCTCTTTTTTTTAAGAATTGAGCTCCATCCTGAAAGAAAAGTGTAACTTTGTCACCATCAAAACTATTTGCTATATTCGGAAAATGCTTTTGACAAACCTCGATAACTTTTCTATCAATCTCACATACATCCACTTTTTTAACATGAGTATGTTTAATAATTTCTCGAACCGTTCCTCCGTCTCCTCCGCCAATTACCAGGACATTCTGTGGAGAAGGATGAACACAAAGCGGAACATGGGTTATCATTTCATGATAGCCTGTTTCATCTGCTTCGGTCAACATAATAATGCCGTCATTAATTAATACCTTACCAAAGGCCTGGCTATCAACTACACAGATTTCCTGAAAAGGTGAAACAATCTTTTCCAGGACATTATTTGCTTTTATCTGTAAATAACGTCCATTTTCTTTTTCGTATTGATCTCCAAACCACAATTCCAATTGACTCAATATTATTACTTCCTTAACACATAATGAATTTTAATTTCTTTTGCCTTAAAATATTCCTGTGTAAAATCAGCTGCTACCTGGGGGTCATAGTATTTACAGCTAAAGATATCAATATAGGCATGATTAGTTTGATTGGCAAAATGTCCTGATATCAATGAAGTTTCAATTAACTGAATCATTGAAAATCCTGCTACTCTCTCATCTTCACCAAAATGAACCACTTGGGTATCACCGAATTTTTTCATTTCGATGAGTTGGCATAATTTATTAACATAATGTTTTATCGCCTCTGCATCCCGAATCAGATCGTGATCACAGTCATGCACGTCAAAACTGGTAAGCAGCCCCCACACATCTTCGTTCGTATATTTATCTCTTAACTCTTTTAACTTTTCCATTTAAAAAACCCCCACCTTCGGAGATGTTTTTTTCTCTATTCTAATCGGAAAATGTATATTTCCTCTTTTCATTTCCGTTACCGATACAGTTTTTACATCTAATTCTTTTTCAATATAATCCAGTGCTCTTTGACTATCTATTCTTTCTCCACAGGTAAAAATATCCAGAGCAGCATAGCCGTATTCCGGCCAGGTATGAATCGTAAAATGAGATTCAGCAATAATGATGACACCACTTACTCCCTGGGGTGCAAACTGGTGAAAAGATGATTTTAAAGCCGTAGCTCCGGAAATACGAACCGCTTCTTCCAAAACACTCTCCAGTTTCTTCAGATCATTCAGTTTTTTTGAGCTACATTCATACAACTCAACTAAAAGATGACTTCCTAAATAATCCATTTTTTTCTGACCCTCTTATTCCATAAAAATTATCCTTGAACTAAAATAAAATAACAGAAAATTTTCTAAAAATCAATCTTTTTTTTGCTAAAATGTCTATTATAAAACATATTTTATCGTCTTATTGCTCCCATCTTTTTCAAACACTTATTACTTTATTATTCAACCAAATCAAGTGCCATTTCAGCCATCTGATTAAAGGTCCTTTCTCTTTCTTCGGAAGTCGTCTCTTCACCTGTAATCAAACTATCACTTACTGTTAATATTGATAATGCACTGACCTTAAATTTTGCAGCTATAGTATATAAAGCGGCTGTTTCCATTTCTATAGCAAGGGCTCCATAGGTAGCCCAAATTTTCCAATGATTGGGATTATCATGATAAAAAACATCTGTAGTCAATACATTACCGATATTTATTTCCAAGCGATTTTGCTCGGCAATCTTTTCGGCTTTTCTTAACAGTTGATAGCAAGCAGTCGGCGCATAATCCTTCCCCTGGAAACGAATTTTATTCATACTGGAATCAGTAGAAGCACTCATGGCAAGGATAATATCCCGTACTTTGATCTCAGGTTGGAGCGAACCGCAGCTGCCAATTCGAATTAGATTACAAGCCTGGTATTGATTAATTAATTCATGCAGGTAAATCGAAATAGAAGGTATGCCCATACCTGTTCCCTGAACCGATATTAACTTTCCTTTATATCGACCGGTAAAACCATACATTCCTCTTGTTTGATTATAGCAATAGATTTCTTTCAGGTAATTTTCAGCAATATATTTTGCCCGCATCGGGTCTCCCGGCAACAAAACAGTTGGCGCGATATCCCCCGTTTCAGCACTAATATGAATGCTCATCGTTT
>CAYWJZ010000043.1:0-3460 GCA_964458635.1 uncultured Atribacterota bacterium | reverse complement strand
GAAGGAGAAAAAATGAATCTTCAATTGAAAATATGGACCTTAATTATATTAATGTTCGCCATACTTTATGGTGTTATTGCCGGCATAGGAGCTTATCTGGGAACCGGAAGTGTGACTACTTATTTAATTATGGCAATTGGAATAACACTATTTCAATATCTTGTAGGACCTTCTCTGGTTACTGCTATGATGAAAGTAAAATGGGTCAGCAGTTCAGAGGAACCTGAAATCCATGATATGATAACCGAATTATCACAAAAAGCAGGTATACCCAAGCCCAAGGTGGGTATTTCACAAATGACTATACCCAATGCATTTGCTTTTGGTCGAACGATAAAAGATGGCCGAATATGTGTAACAAAAGGTCTCCAGGGATTATTGAATAATGAAGAATTAAAAGCGGTTTTAGGACATGAAATTTCTCACCTGAAACATCGGGACATGGTACTTATCACTATTTTATCGGTTATCCCTTTAATGCTTTACTGGCTAGCCTGGCGAATGATGTGGGGTGGTATGTTCAGAAGAAGAGGAAATGGCGGATCAGCTGCTTTAATCGGTTTAGTAGCTTTTGCTCTTTATTTTATTACCAATCTATTGGTGCTTTATGGATCACGAATTAGGGAATATTATGCCGATCAGGGGAGTATTCGTTTGGGGAATCCTCCTCATCAACTTGCTTCCGCCCTCTATAAATTAGTATATAGTTCTGCCCGTTTTAAAGGAAATCAAAGGGGAGAGCAGCAACTCCGTGAAGTTGAAGGATTCAGGGCATTTTTTCTTAATGATATAGCCAGAGCTCATCAGGAAATTAAAGAATTAAAAGAGCTGGATCAGAATCTTAGCGGTACTATTGAACAACATGAGTTACTTAACTTAAGAGAAAAACAAATCAGAGTAAGCCAGTCTGAAAAACTGCTAGAGCTATTTACCACTCATCCCAATATGTTAAAAAGGATTAAAGCCCTGTCCTCATTAGCCTAAAAGGCAGGGCTAATCCCTATCTTTAAGCTTTTAGGATAGGTATAAACCTAATCTTATTTTTATAAAATCAAAAATAGCATCAGGGATACTAACATCACAGCAGCTTTCTATCCCCTTAAATCCAGGTGATGAATTTGCTTCACATACCTTAAAATTCTCTCCATCAAACAATAAATCAATACCGGCAATATCCAGATTTAATACTCTGGCACTTTCAGTGGCCAGCCATTGGATCTCTTTATTTACCGGAAACGCCCTTGCTTTACCTCCCCGGGAAAAATTTGCTTTAAAACTACCGTCGCTGGCGATTCTCTCCATACAGGCAATAACCCTGCTGCCGACAATAAATACCCTTAAATCCCTTCCTTTGCTTGTTTTAATAAATTCCTGAATAATGAAATTGGCTTGTGTTTTGGCAGTATCAATTAATTGCATTAGATCTTCGAGATGACCTTTGTTCTCACATAAAAAGACACCGCTTCCCTGGGAACCTGAAATAGTTTTCACTACAATTGGAAACCCGATAGTCTCTTCAATCAATTGAATATTTAGCGGGTACCTGGCTAACATGGTCCGGGGAACGGGGAAATTGTTAGCAGCTAATATCTGTTGAGTATATAATTTATCTTTTACTATTTCAATGCTCTGAGATGAATTAAAAGTATTCACGCCCAGTCTTTCCAGATGCCGAATAACTGCAAGTGAAAAATAAGGGGTACTGGCACCTTGCCGGGGTAATAAAAATTGCGGTAATTTTGTGAAATGGTTATCGAGAATGATACTCTTGTTATCTTCCCGATTGACTAATAAATCAAACTGTTCAGGACATAATATCTTTAAGTTTATTTCTCTTTGTTCGGCTATTTCTAAAAAACGATTCATTTCATATTTATCAGGTGTTACTTCGCTTTCTCGCTGTTTATAGAGAATCCAGCCTTCCATTTTTTTCTCCTATTGATATTTTAAATTTTTGTCAAATTTGATTTTATAATAAATAAATTTTATTTAATTGTATTTTACTATTTTTTAAGTTTTTTTTCATTAAAAATTCTATCTTTAGCTGGAAATTTTGCCAAACATTTTATATCTGATAGAATAGAATTGAAAATAAATAACACACTTTAACTGGTGCATTTTATGCAAGAGACCTCTAAAACAAATTAAACTAATGAAATTTTAAATTTAAGGAGAAATTAAATGGAACAATCAATCACAGACTTTCAGCAATTCTGGGTTCAACTATTACATCCAGAATACCTAAACAGGTTAATTAATATTATCGTTACCATCGTTGTTGTTTTGATCATCACCAAGCTCATCCTAAAAACCGGAAAAAACATGATTGAAAAAATACTCATGCCCCGCAAAACTGATCAGCATTATCAGCAAAAAATGTCCCGTGCCAACACACTTAGTCCATTTTTCTTTTCAATATTAAAATCTATCATCCTTTTCATTGCCATTACAATTATACTTAGAAAGCTAGGGATAGACACCACTCCTATTATTGCCAGTGTCGGAGTGCTTGGTCTGGCTATCGGCTTTGGTGCCCAATCAATTGTAAAGGATTTTATCTCTGGAATCTTTATTTTACTGGATGGAACAATTTCAGTGGGAGATGTGATTACTGTAGATACACATGCCGGTCTTGTGGAGTCCATAAACCTAAGACATATTCAATTACGCAAATTTAACGGAGAATTATGGACCATTCCTAATGGCCATATTGTTAATTTTGGTAATTACAACCGAGATTGGGTTAGGGCAATTGCCGAAGTTGATATAGCCTACGAACAGGATGTAGAAAAAGGGATGAAAGAATTGGAGGCTATCGGTAAAAAATGGGCTGAAAAACACGAAGATATCATATTGGAACCACCCGTCGTTCAGGGAGTTTTATCTTTAGGTGCCTCCGGAATTACCATCCGACTGGTTGCAAAGGTTAAACCAATGACCCATTGGGAAGCCGAAAGGGATTTAAAACGGCTCATCAAGAATCACTTTGATTCTCAAGGTGTTGAAATACCCTTTAATCGACAGGTGGTTTATCTAAGAAAAGAAGAAAGCTGATTTTCTAAACCTACTTGCGCTGGTAAAGACCAATTAATTCGGTTTCTTGAAGAATATGCCCTTCCATAGCCTTGAGAAGATCTTTTTTGTGACAGCCTTCCTTTAGGTCAAGCTTTTCATCAAGAGCATAAAGTTTAAAGAAATATCGGTGGGTTCCAGATGGAGGGCAGGGACCTCCATATTCCAATTTGCCAAAATCATTAATTCCCTGAGTGCCAGGAACTTCACCTTCTTCAATGATATCTTTTTTAGGGATATTGAACAGCAACCAGTGTACCCAGGTTCCCATGGGCGCATCCGGATCATCCACAATAAGCGTTAATCTTTTTGCCTCTTCGGGAATACCTTCAATCATTAATGCCGGGCTAACATCCTCCCCATCACAGGTAAATTTTTTGGGTATATA
>CAYWJZ010000042.1:1229-8031 GCA_964458635.1 uncultured Atribacterota bacterium | reverse complement strand
ATGACATCGACTTTGATGTCATATTTTTCTTCAAAAGATGGTAACAAAATATCTAACAATCCTGAATTTTCGGTAATGGTGGTAGTTGCTAATTTTAAATTTGTCTGAGCTGCAGATATTATACTAAAAAACATAACAATAGCAGTTGCTAATAGAATCATTATATTAATTTTTATATTTTTTTTATTATTAAAACATTTTCCTTTCTGTTTCAGTTAGGAAATCCAGGCATTAAGGCAACAAAAAACCAACACTGTGCCTGGTGTTGGCTAAAATATTTTCCCACTAAAGCCTCCTTTCCAAATACGGGAGGAATAAATATTTCCCTTTATTCCCTATCGTCTATACACCATGATTTTTATTTTAGGTGTCATAGTTCGGAGTATTATTATAAAGTGTTTATTATATATTTTTTAAAAGTATAATATAGTCTTCGTGCTTAAGCGAAAAAAAATATAATTACTGCAAAGTTACCCTCACTGTAGTATGTGGCAATATATAAAAATGGGATAAATTCAATTATAATGGAAAAAATTACTGTAAATCCTATGTAAAAAGTCAAGGCTATAGTAAAATCAAAGTTAGTATATTGTTAAACAAATCAGAAGAAGGGTTGTATCAAATGAATAAAAAATTAGCGAAAGCAAAAAAGGCTTATAAAAATATGGATTTTATCAATAGCGGTGATGCACGGGTTATTCGAATTTTGTCAGAATTGCTGGAACCAATGCAGCGTTTTCGTAAGCAAAAAATTGATGATACTATTGTCTTTTTTGGTTCAGCAAGAACTAAGTCTCCAGCTGATGCCCAAAAACATCTAGCAAAAACAAAAAAGCGCATTGCTGAATCAAACAATAAAATAGATAAAAATCTACAAAATGAATTGAAAATTGCCCAAAATCAAGTTTCCCTTTCTCGTTACTACCTGGATGCCACAAAGCTGGCAAAACGTTTAACAGAGTGGTCTAAATCACTAAATTCAAATTCACATTTTATCGTCTGTTCAGGAGGAGGATACGGGATGATGGAAGCTGCCAATAAGGGCGCCACTGAAGCTGGGGGGAAATCTATTGGTTTAAATATAAGTATTCCAATGGAACAGTATCCCAATGAATATATTACTCCAGAACTAAATTTCGAGTTCCATTATTTTTTCATGCGAAAATTTTGGTTTGTCTATTTGGCAAAAGCACTGGTTATTTTTCCCGGTGGTTTTGGAACATTAGATGAACTGTTTGAAGTGCTAACCCTGATTCAAACCAAGAAATTAACCAAAACCCTTCCTATTGTTATATATGGTTCAGCATACTGGGATCAAATTATCAATTTAGATGCTATGGTTCAATATGGAACAATCAGCAAAGAAGATCTTGATTTACTTAAATTCTGTGATACAGTTGATGAAGCATATACCTATTTGACCAAAGAACTCACAAAACTTTATCTGGAAACTAAATAGTTTTTTTTAATAGAAAAATCTATCTCGCAGGCGGGTCATATAAAGGGATAAGATATTGTTCTCTCTCCTCCCTAAAACGCTGTAATTCAGGAGCATACGAACCTTCGATCTGTTGGGGTGTAAAGCCTTGACCCAGATAATTACCAATTTTGTCAGTTCCCATTATTTTGTCAAACATGACAATATTATCGGGTGTGCTCCTGGGGATATGAAAATCTCCCAGTAAAAAGGCATAGGCCAATGCATATATTCCACTTTTAGCTGGATTAAAGGTATGGAAATCATAAATTTCCAAGCGAACACCTCCTGCAGTATCTCGTTCTTCAGGAACAAAGTATACTCCTGGTAATTCTGCTTCATTAAGCAGTTTAGCATATTGAACAGAATCAAGACCTTTTCCCCCAATCCAGCGGAATTGGTCTCTTTGGAAAACACCGGTCCCCTCTCCTAAGCCGGTAGCCATATATCCATACAGAGAGGTAATGTCAGGAATATTTGGGGAAGTCTGCACAAAAGGAAGTCCTGTATCATTAAAAGACATCGCTCTATGATAGCCATCCATGGCAATAACAGTCAAATCAGCCCCTATTTTTCGGTTATAAAAAAAAGCCAATTCCCCTGCAGTCATACCATGAGCCATAGGCAGATTATCTACCCCCATAAAAGATTTTAAATTATCTTCCAATAATGGTCCGTCTACAATTAAACCCCCCAATGGATTAGGTCGGTCTAGTACAATAATTGGTTTATTATATTTTTCAGCTGCTATCAAACAGTATTGTAGAGTAGACATGTAAGTATAAGTTCGGGCTCCGATATCCTGGATATCAAAAAGCAGAACTTCAATATCAAGCAACATTTCTTTGGTTGGCATTCGAGTCTTCCCGTAAAGACTATAAACAGGAATATCGTATTGGTCATGCAGATAAGAGTTTACCCATGCACCGGCTTTCACAATTCCGTCAAGACCATGTTCAGGGGTATAAAGAGCAATTAATTTTGCCCCACGAGTCTCCAATAATTTATCTATAAAATGCATTCCCCGACTGTCCACACCGGTTTGATTGGTTATTAAGCCTACCCTTTTACCTTCAATAAGATGATAATAATTTTCCAGTAAAACCTCATTACCTAGTTTTACTACTGGTTCATTGCAAACAGCAATAATGGAAAACAACTGTACAGACACTAAAAAAACTAACAAATAAATTATGATTTTACTGTCAGCATTCCTTTTTTTATCTAACATATCAAAATCTCCACAACACTTATTCTTCATGGATAATATTTACCTCCCAGTCTATAGAATCTAGAATAGGGAACTTTCCCCTATTAATTTGATAATATGCCATATCTGGGAGAATATTGCAAGTTTAAAAAGTAAATATCGCACCCGTAAAGCGGGTGGATTTAAGAACCTCTAAAAGTTGTGTGCCTTTTTCCTAGTTACCTACGGTTCTGCTTTTTTGTTATATATTAACTGTAGATAGTATATACTACTACATAATAATAGTTCTTGACATTTATGAATGAATATAGTATATTAAAAATACAAATAAATCATAATTATTTTGAAAATTATTTGACATGATAATTATTATGGTTAAACTATTTGTTAAGGAGCTATATAAGCACACTAAAGGAGGAAACAGTAATGAAAACCAATAGATACTTTTTAAGAACAGTTGCCCATTGTTCTGAAGGTTGTTGACTTAGCCCGCCTTATCCAATTTATCACCCTGGATAAGGCGGGTGTGTTTTTTCTACTTACCTTCCCGAAACAAATTAGTTATATCACGGAAAGAAATGGAGTAATTTATGAATCCGATTGCCTTTCAATCCGTCATTTTTGATCTTGATGGTGTCGTTACAAAAACTGCTACAGTCCATGCTTTAGCCTGGAAAAAGGCTTTTGATGAATATTTAAAATTACGAGAA
Organism: uncultured Atribacterota bacterium; assembly: GCA_964458635.1. Lineage (GTDB taxonomy): Bacteria > Atribacterota > Phoenicimicrobiia > Phoenicimicrobiales > Stramentimicrobiaceae > CAYWJZ01. The sequence continues at coordinate 4,634 of CAYWJZ010000042.1, read as the reverse complement.
AAAAGAAATAAAGAAACCTTTCAAGAATTTACCTATGAAAATGATTATCTTCCTTTTGTAGACGGAAAACCACGTTACCAGGGAGTAAAAGCTTTTTTAGAATCACGTGGAATAGATATTCCTTTTGGAGAACCTTCTGATTCTCCGGAGAAAGAAACTATATGTGGTATAGGAAATAAAAAAAACCAACTATTCAATAAGTTATTAAAAGAAGAAGGAGCAGAAGTATTTGATTCCACTATTTCACTTATAAAAAAACTACAAGAGAAAGGAATAAAGATAGGTGTAGCCTCTTCTTCCAAAAATTGTCTGCCTATTTTAGAATCAGTAAATCTTCAACATCTTTTTGAAACAAGAGTTGATGGTATTGTTTCTGAAGAGCTCAATCTCAAAGGAAAGCCGGAGGGAGATATATTTGTAACAGCAGCAAGAAATTTAGGAACCCTACCGGAAAATTCTATAGTAGTAGAAGATGCTTCTTCAGGAGTTGAAGCAGGAAGAAATGGAGGATTCGGGCTGGTATTAGGTATTGCTCGGGAAAATAATAAAGAAGAACTCTTCAAATATGGAGCAGACCTGGTTGTTCCGGATTTAGCTGAAATCAATGTTGAAATAATGAACGATTGGTTTCACAGAAAACCTAAACCCTTTTTCCAATTTTTTAATAATATTGACCAAGCACCAGAAATACTTCCAAAAAAACATCTTAGAAATAATAAATTATTTATCAACCCCTCCTATCGACGTACTGGGAAATCTGTAGTAAACACCGATAAAAAAATGGTTTTCTTTTTAGATTACGACGGCACTTTAACTCCTATTGTAGAAAGTCCCGAATTAGCCGTTATCACGAAAGAAATGAAGTTAACAGTAGAGAAATTAGCTAAAATCCATACCATAGCAATAGTCAGCGGAAGAATGAGAGAAGATGTTCAAAAGCTAGTAGGCATTAAAGGGATATTTTACGCCGGAAGTCATGGGTTTGATATTAAAGGTCCTGGTGGCTTTACCATGATACATCCTGTTGCTAAAAAAACCATACCTCTGGTTACCAATATAATTAAACAGCTAAAAGAAAAATTAAAAGATACTGACGGAGCTCTGGTTGAGGAAAAAAAATTCAGTGTCGCTGTCCATTACCGTAAAGTCAACAAACTGGAAGACCTGCAATACATTGAGGGAATAGTTGAGAATATCGTTCAAAAATATGATGAATTACGCCTGTTAAAAGGTAAGAAGGTATTTGAAATTCTCCCCAATATCGACTGGGATAAAGGCAAAGCCGTTAGATGGATTATGAATGCCTTTAAAATGCCCTGGGAAAGAACTTCTGCATTTTATATCGGAGATGATACTACAGATGAATATGCCTTCAGGGCAATCATAACGCGAGGAACGGCAATCCTGGTAACTGACGAACCATCAAAGCACTCAGTTGCTGATTTTCAACTACAATCACCGAAAGAGGTTAAGAAATTCTTTGAACAAGTTATTGCAATTTCTAAAAAACTATAATTCTCACAATCATGGTTCTTCTGAATGGTCTTTAGAATATTTTAAATTCGAGCCCGGTCAGGAAAGGCTCAGAGAAGCTCTGTGTACATTAGGAAACGGTTATCTGGGAACCAGGGGTGCAGTTACCGAATCTTCTGCTTCGAGAATTCACTATCCCGGAACATATATGGCAGGTATCTATAATAAATTAGAAAGTCATATTTCAGGTAAAACTATTACCAATGAAGACCTGGTTAACTGTCCAAACTGGTTACCTTTGACTTTTAAAACAGAAGAAAAAAGTGAATGGATTATACCCTCAGTACATCGAGTGGTTTCTTATTACCGGAAGCTGGATTTAAAAAAAGCAGTTCTGGTATTAAATTATAAGATTAAAGAAAAGTCCGGGAAAATCACCTCAGTAGAAACCAGAAGAATTGTCCATATGGACGATATGCATCGCATGGCAATTGAATATTCTGTAATCCCTGAAAATTACAGTGGTGAAATCTTTATTCGCACCGGGTTAGATGGAACTGTCAAAAATGAAGGGGTAGAAAGATATAGTGATCTTAACTCATTACATCTTGCACCTGATGATGTTGGACAATTTAGCGAAAACGGCATCTACCTAACGGTAATAACTAGTCAGTCCAAAATTAAGATTGCCCAGGCTTCTTCTCTTTCTATCAATAGTAAGGATGAAGAAATAAAACCAATTGCTATTGATACTAAAAAAGAAGAAAAAGCTATTTTCCAGGAGCACAAAATTAAGGTTAACAAAAAACAAAAATATACTATTGAAAAAAACGTCTCCATTTATACCTCCAAAGATAAAGATACCGTTAATCCTCTAGAAAGTGCTACCGAATTAGTAAAACAATCTCCTGACTTTTCAACCCTTTATGAATCAAATAAAAAAGCATGGTCTGAATTATGGGACATCTTTGACATAAAAGTTGGGGGTCACACATTTTCACAAAAAGCATTAAGGTTACATATATTTCATCTGCTGGAAACGGCTTCCTTTCATAACATCAAACTGGATGTAGGTATTCCTGCGAGAGGATTATCCGGTGAAGCCTACCGCGGACATATTTTCTGGGATGAGCTATTTATCCTGCCCGTTTATGATTTCCGCATCCCGAAAATTACTCAATCTACTTTACTCTACCGCTATCGTAGACTGGAACAAGCCAGAAAATATGCACAAGAAAATGATTACAGAGGAGCAATGTTTCCCTGGCAAAGCGGTTCTACCGGAGAAGAAGAAACCCAGATTATTCATCTGAATCCAAAATCCGGAAAGTGGGGTCCTGACCATAGCAGGAATCAAAGACATATTTCTTTCGATATTGCCTATAGTATTTGGGATCACTGGAAGATAACAAGAGATTTATATTTTATGTCAAATTATGGGGCAGAGATGTTTCTTTCTATTGCACTTTTTGGAGCTAGTTTAGCTTATTATGATGAAAAAGATAAAAGATATCATACTAAAGGGTTAATGGGACCTGATGAATTCCATGAAAGACTTCCGGGAACCTCTGAGGCTGGATTTAAAGATAATGCCTATACCAATATCATGATTGTCTGGACTTTAAAAAGAGCCCTGGATTTATTATCAATGCTTCCCAGCAAACGTAAAGAAGAACTAATTAAGGAATTAAGTATCAGTCAGGAAGAATTAAAACTATGGGATAATATCAGTAAAAAAATGAATATAATTATCAATAAAGAGGGTATTATCAGCCAATTTGACGGATATTTCCGTTTGAAAGAGCTAAACTGGAAAGCTTACAAGAAAAAATACGGAAATATCCAGAGAATGGACAGAATCCTAAAAGCTGAGGGGAAATCCCCCAATGACTACAAAGTAGCAAAACAAGCTGATACACTTATGCTCCCCTA
>CAYWJZ010000042.1:0-1129 GCA_964458635.1 uncultured Atribacterota bacterium | reverse complement strand
CATCGGGAAAAAATAATTATCCAAAATAAAGAATATTTTTTTAATTTGAACCAAAAACATGTAATTTTCCTTAAAAGAAATGGAGAGATGGATGGATAAAAAACAAATCCTGATTGTTGATGGAGATATTACCCACGCAGAAAGACTAAAACAAAACCTGGAGACAGAAAAATGCATTGTCGATGTGGTTTACCATGGAAATAATGCTATCATGACTTTAAAAAGAAAATGGGTTGATCTGATTATCTCCTCTATCAACTTGCAAGGCGGAATGAATGGTGTGCAATTTTTACAAGAGATAAAAAAACACAAGGATTATAAAAAAATACCAGTTATTATTCAAACAAGTAAAATCAACATGAAAGAAATTATATATCAAATGGGAGCTGAATTATTTGTGGCCAAACCTTATCAAACGACTGATTTCATAAAACAAGTAAAAGAAGTGTTAGAAAAATAAGTAATAAGTTATTTTTCGATAAGTCTGATAATTATGAGGTGTATGAAATGAAAAATAATAAAAAAACATTTACCCTGCAAGAATTAACTGATAACTTGAAACAGATTAAAGCAAAAGATATTATGACTAAAGATGTTGTTACAGTTAAAAAGGATGATACATTGGATAATGTTGCTGAAATGATGATTAATAAAAGAATTAGCGGTTTCCCGGTTTTGCAAGATGAAGAAATCATTGGAATTATCACTGCTGATGACCTTTTTCTGGTAATGGATATGATAAAAACTGGTGAGGTTTTAAAAAATAATAGTCCGGATAACGAACTCCCCAGAGTAAGCTTTGCCATGTCAACAGAAGTTATTACTGTTAGTCCGGAGGGTAATCTTGATGATATAATTGCATTGATGAAATACAGAAATGTTCATACTTTACCCGTAGTCAGTAAAAATAAACTAGTTGGCGTAATCGGCAGAAGAGATGTATTTAGCCACTTCTATTGTTCATTAAAAGGAATTTGCTTTCAGGGATAGAAAGATACGGTACAATAGTTCATTAGTTAAAAGTTTAAAATGAATTTTCCATCTTGGTAGATTAGCTGGTTATCAACAAAAATTTTTCCATCATTTTTCATGTCGCAAATCATATCCCAATGAATGGCAGACTGGTTTT
>CAYWJZ010000041.1:6751-8061 GCA_964458635.1 uncultured Atribacterota bacterium | reverse complement strand
TATAATCCAATTCTTCCATATAATCAGTTGAAATACCTTTTAGAAGTTGTTGGTGAGCAATAGCGGCATCCATTTTACTATAATTTTTATTTTCTTTTCTCATCTGTTCCAGCCTTGATTGATAAAGTTCCATGGAATCGGTTAGAACCGTCAAGATAATATCGTTTTTGGTCAATTCATAATATCTGGCAAATTTAATTGCTCCGATTATATTAGCTATTCCGGAAATACCCAATAATGAAAGATTTTTAAGAAATGATTCGGGAAGGCCTTTTTCTATCAGATACTCCCGTCCTATTGGTTCGTTAAAAAGTCGCAAAAGAGCCAGAACATCTTCATCATCAATACCGATAACCATATCAGTATTTCTCACATGGTGAATCCAGGGAACATGTTTATCCCCAATACCCTCAATTCGATGTGCACCAAATCCATTCATTAACAAAGTCGGGCATTGTAATGCCTCTCCGACTACAACTTTGCTATGGGGGTAAAGTTCTTTGAGATAATCACCACAGCCCAGAGTCCCTGATGAACCGGAGGTTAAGACAATACCCTGGTATTTATCCTCACTCCCCATGGTTTGTTTTAATACTTCTTCCATTGCCTTACCGGTTACTTCGTAATGGAATAAATGGTTGCCAAATTCATCAAATTGGTTGAATACAACAACATTTTCTCTAGTTCTTTTTAATTCCCAGGATTTATCAAATATTTCCTTGACATTGCTTTCTGAACCTGGAGTACTGATAACTTCTCCCGCTACATTTGATAACCAATCAAATCGTTCCCGACTCATCCCCTCTGGTAGAATTGCAATGGAATCACAGGATAACAAATCAGCGACATAAGCACCGCCACGACAGTAATTTCCGGTAGAAGGCCAAACCGCCTTTTCTGTAGTTGGGTCAAATTGTCCGGTGACTAAACGGGGAACCAGGCAACCAAAAGTGGCTCCTACTTTATGTGAACCGGTAGGGAACCACTTGCCCACCAAAGCAACAATCCGGGATTCAATTCCACTTAACTGAGAGGGAATTTCAATATAATTTACTCCTTGATATAGTCTTCCTTTTTCCAAAGGCTCGTTTTTCCAGCTAATTCGAAATAGATTATAAGAATTTATATCCCACAAGCCCACTTCCTTTAATTTTTCTTTGATATACAATGGAATGAGCTCCGGATTTTTCATCTGGGCAAAAGTAGGTATAATAATATTTCTTTCTCTGGCTCTTCGAACAGTCCTCTCAAGTTGTTCCTGGTTTATATTTAGATCAATCATATTTTCTCTCCAATCCCAAATCTTATTT
>CAYWJZ010000041.1:0-6651 GCA_964458635.1 uncultured Atribacterota bacterium | reverse complement strand
TTCCTGGTTTATATTTAGATCAATCATATTTTCTCTCCAATCCCAAATCTTATTTATTTAGTCTTATTTTCTTTAGCAATTTGACCGAATAGGTATTAATCTAATGTTAATCTATTGGATTTACTCTAATGATAATAACATGATTTCACTTTCTTAACCACTGTCATATTTTTCTCTATTTTTCTTTCATTTACATTTTTCCGGGAAAAAGGTATATTAAAAGTAAGCTTGTAAAAAGGGAGTAATGATAATTTATGGTTTTTCCTATTATCGGTATCTTTGGTGGTCTGGCAATATTTCTGTACGGACTACATAAAACCAATACAAATCTAAGACAGGCTTTCGGCAATAAGTTACAGGCCTGGATTAACAAAATTACTGTATATCATTCTCTCTCTCTTTTTTTCGGAATCTTTCTTACTTTTACCATGCAAAGCAGCACTGCTGCTACTTCATTACTAGTCGGCTTGATCAATACCGGAATTATGTCTCTATCTCAGGGACTGCAAATTTTAATCGGGACAAGCATTGGAACAACGATTGCCACACAAATTATTACTTTTAATATTGCACAATACGCATTTGTACTTATTTTATTCGGATATGGGCTAAATACATTAAGCAAAAAACGACGTTATCAATTTCTAGGGGCTGTCTTGCTGGGAATTGGTTTTATTTTTTTGGGAATGAAATTGATCTCTGATTTTGCTGAACCACTAAAAAACAACCCTTATTTAGTTAATCTTGTTTCACGTTTACAGGGAATACCCATTCTTGCTTTTCTTCTTTCAATCCTTCTGACCAGTATCCTGCAAAGCAGTACAGCAATGATGGGTTTAACGATTTCTCTTTCTTCTCAGGGTATTATCCCGTTTGAGCTGGCTATTCCTATTATTCTCGGTTCTCATCTAGGTTCCTGTACTACCGTTCTATTTGTCGGCATGGGAAAGACCAGCCAGGCTAAAACTCTGACTTTTGGTAATTTATTGTACAAGATGGCAGGGGTTACCCTGTTTTTTTTCTTGATTAAACCGCTTACTTCTATTGCAACTTTTCTTGCACCTAATTTACCGCGCCAAATCGCCATTGCCCATACAATTATTATTGTCGGAAATGCTCTTTTGATCTATCCTTTTCTCTCCCTGTTCACAACTTTCCTGCAAAAAATATTTCCTAAGGCAAAACAGGAAGAATCCCTTTATCATCCAAAATTTTTGGACGATAATGTGTTGGAAACCCCTGATGTTGCTCTTTATCTGGCAAGAAAAGAATTGGTACGAATGGCAAACACGGTAGACGAAATGTTTGTAGGCATTATGAAAGTTTTTTTTAATCAGGATGAAAATCTTCTCTATAAATTATGTAAACTAGATAGAATTGTTGATAATTTATCAAATGCTATTATTCAGTATTTAACCAAAATGAAATTTGAAGATTTAACCCCCCAACAATCTAATGAAACATATGGATTGCTAAATATCGTTAATGATTTTGAGCACATCGGTGATCTGGTAGATAAAGATATTATTCCCATCATAGAAAAACAAATCGATAACGAATTAAAGTTATCTGAAGCAGGTATTTCAGAAATCAAAAAACTTTATAAGCTAGTTTACCAGAACTTCTATCAGGCATTAGGTGCATTTGCCCTTGGAGATAAGCGTCTAGCCTTTAAGGCTTTACAACAGAAAAAAGTGGTTGTAGAATGTGAGGCAAAAATGAGAAGAAGCCATATTAATCGCTTGCATCAAGGTGTGGAATTATCAAGACAGACAAGTTCTATTCATTTTGATATGATAAATATTTTAAAGCAAATCAGTGAACATGCTTCTCTGATTGCTGAAATTATATTAAACACCGTATAATTATAAATAGTTTTATATTTTTACAATATATATTCAAAAATATTTGAACATGAGGAGAACATTATTTATTATGGCAACAGTTATCGCTTTTGGTATACAACCGGATCAAGTTGAAGGTGGTATGGGTGGAACAATTTTAAAATTAACTGAATCAGATTATCAGGTCACCATTGTTGATCTGACTAATGGTAAGTTTGCAAAAGCCCATCATTTAGAACATCGTAAAAAAGAAGCTATTAAAGCCAGCCGCATATTGGGAATTGATGAGAGGATTACCTTGGATTATTTATTTAGCGAGCTGGAAAATTGACGAGAAATCCGGGAAGAAATTTCTGAAATCTGTCAAAATACTTCTGTGGATATTATTTTTCTTCCCTATCCGGTTGACACTCAACCCAAAAGTATTATTGCAGCAGAGATATGTAATGCTTCTCTGCCCCATTTATACCAAAGGAATCATTCTTACTGCAAAACAAAGATTTTTTATTATTTTGCTGCACCTTTTTATTACTATGAAAAACCTTCTCTTATCGCCGATATCAGTAAAGAAATTGAAATGAAAGTGGAAGCGTTAAAGTGTTATGAATCTCAATTTGGAAAAAATATCCAGGATAGTCAGTTGTTTGAAAATACCCTGAACCTCAATCGCTACTACGGAATGATGATTGGCAAAAAATTCGGTGAATCATTTGTTTGCAAAGAGCCCATTGCTATAAATAATTTTCAATTTTTATAGTAATTAAAATAGCCGAATCATTGCTATTTATTTCATAAAAAATTATTCTTCTAGTTAAATCACCTTTTAATGCTTTTAACTAAATTCAATAAGGTTTCTCTATCATTTAATTCAGGTTGAACTAAAACTTTTTTTAGAATATAACCTAACAATTTTCCTATTTCCTCCCCCTCCTGATAGCCTACTTCCTTTAAATCATTACCATTTATTGCTAAATCGCTTAATTTTGTCGGATTATTCTTTGCTAATTCTGTTTTATATGCCTTTTCTTCTCTTTTTAACTGCTTCTTTTGCAATACATTTCCTGGGCATAACAATATTCTTTTTAATCGCATTAAGACCTTTATATTCTCTTTCCCAAAGCGAGCTATCAGAAAACGAATTTTTTTACCGGAACTAAAATCTATATCCTGCCATTCAGAGCTTAGAAACATTTTTACTCTTTCATTAGTCTTTTTCTTAAATCTCAAGTGCTTTACCACCGGAAAATATAGAACGCGGGCAGTCCGGCAAGAATCAAAACTTATTCTGCCCCACAAAGCTAACTGTGCTGCCAAATCCTGCTTCAATGCGTTTAATCCCCAAAGAGCTATTTTTTTTCTCTCTTTCTTGATTGTTTGCATTTTTTTGATTCTGTCAAGGCTAAAAATATAGCGTTCAAGACTAAATTGTTTTAACAACAAAATACCTCGTTTTGCATCCGGACTATTTAAAATGAAACATATTTCATCTCTTATCCTTTCAGAGCTAACATATTGGATTAAGTAAGCAAGCCTGGATATACTTATTTTCATTTTCGGACTGATAACAAAATCTAATTCACAGGCGATACGTACAGCCCTTAATAATCTCAAAGGGTCCTCCTTTAGTCTTATATCAGGGTCAATACTTTGCAGAACTTTATTGGTTAAATCTGAAAATCCGTTAGCCGGGTCCAGTAATCCCTTATCTTGATCCCAGGCCATGCTATTGATAGTAAAATCACGGTAGATCAAATCTTCTTTTAGTAAATTAGGCAAATTATTATTATAATCGTTCAGTTTTTTATTATTATGTAAGGTAGATATTTGATAAATTTGATAATTCAGGATAATTGTCACTGTTTGAAAGCTTTTCCCGATCATCATAGTTTTATAGTTTCTAAATATCATCCTGATCTGCCCAGGTTTTGCATCGGTAACTATATCCCAATCTTTAACAGGCCTTTTTAGTAATAAATCTCTGATGCATCCCCCTACCAGCAAAGCCAAAAATCCAGATTTTTTCAGCTCTTTTAATATAAACAAAACATCCTCTGGAATAGCACTTTTTTGAATTTTTCGATTTTTGTAAAACAATTTCCTGTCCGTTCCTTTTAATATTTTCACTAACAAACACTTGAACCTGTCTATATTTTAAGCTTTTATTTCTCTAAAAACAAAATAATCACAATAATAACATATATTTCCTTGACAAAAGTTAGATTTACGATATAATTGCTATTATGAAATATTGTTATAGGCAAGCAATAATTTTTGGGAGGTTTGGGTAAATAGACCCTTTCTATAGGTTATTATGAATGAAATTTATGAAATTATTTTGAAGCTAAAAAATTTCTGTAACTCTAATGAAAGCAGGATTAGTTCTTCCTGTCATATAAGTTTGGCCGAATTAAAAGGCATTAATACAATGAAAAAAGGTGGGGAAATTACCTGTTCTAAATTGGCAGAAAAAATGGACCTTTCTCCGTCTAGAGTAAGCAGGATTACTGACAACTTAACCAAGAAGGGATATTTATGCAGACAAACCAAAGATAATGATCGACGATCCACTTTTCTTTGCTTGACAAAAAAAGGAGAAGAAATAAAAGAAGAGATTAACCGGGAGCAAAAAAATTTCCAGAATCTCCTGGAAGCGGAACTAAATGTACAGGAAATTGAATCAATAAAAATTGGGTTAAAAAAAATAGAGAAAATATTATTAAAAAATACAAAAAGGAGCTAAAAATGTCAGAAAAAACATTAATCGAAGTTAATGAAAGCAATTTTCAACAGGAAGTGTTAGATTCTTCTCTACCTGTAATGGTAGATATGTGGGCACCCTGGTGTATGCCCTGTAAAATGGTTGCCCCAGCTGTAGAAAAAATTGCCAAGGAAAATGCAGATAAATTAAAAGTATGTAAATTAAATGTTGACGACAACCAAAATATTGCAGTGCGTCACAACATCCAGGGAATTCCTGCTCTTTTAATTTTCAAAAACGGCAAAGAAGTTGATCGAATTGTAGGAGCGGTTCCTCCACAGGCAATTCAATCCAAGCTGGACAATGTTCTGTAATTAATTGCTATTAAAAGGGGTGTATATTTAATAATCTTTTATTTATATATATGCCTCTTTTTTGTTTAATATATTTTTAGATACAATTAGTATTGTTCCCCAATTAACGATTTCTAGTTTTATCAGTCATTAACAAGCTTAATTCGATTCCTTCTTTTCTTAAATCCATTATTTTATTTCTTAATTTAGTCAGTTCTTCTTCGGATAACTCTTCTTTGGCTTTCTGGTCTAATCGTTCAAGAATCGAATCCATTAATTCTTTTAACTGTTCAGTTTCATTTTCAAATAATTGCAATTCCTGTGCAATATTTTCTTTGATTTCTTTTACTGGGATTGTTTCTCCTGAACCTTTTACTATAAAATTTTCTCCCAATTTGGGAATAATTATACTTAAACCCAATTCATTCTGGAATAAATTTGATAAAGTATTAATGGCTTCCTGTTCTCCGTGGACCAAAAATATTTTTTTTGGTTTTTTCTTAAAGGCTTTCACCCACTGAATGAGCTCACTTTGATCAGCATGTCCTGAAAAACCTTCCAGTACATGTATCTGGGCATTAACCTTAATTTCTTCTCCAAAAATCTTAACTTTTTCAGCTCCATCTTTTATTCTTCTACCCAATGTTCCTTCTGCCTGATAGCCGACAAAAACAATGCTGGACTCTTTTCTCCAGAGATTATGTTTCAGGTGATGTTTGATTCTCCCAGCAGTACCCATTCCACTGGCAGAGATAATTACCTTGCTTTCCGAAGATGTATTTAGCTCTTTTGATTCTTTTGCTGTTCTGGAAAAGTGTAGATTCTTAAAATCGAGAGGGTTATATCCCTGTTGTATCAAAGAAAGAGTATCTTTATCAAAACTGTCCGGATTACGCCTGAAAATCTCGGTAGCAGAAATAGTTAAAGGGCTATCAATATAGACTGGAATATCTAAATAGCTCTGATCTTTTACCGCAATAATCCGATCATAATATTGGTTTAACTCATAGATGATATCCTGGGCACGCTGTACAGCAAAAGAAGGTATAACCACATTCCCTCCTTTTTTCCGCGTTTCAAGTATAATTGGAATTAGCTTTGCGGCCTCATTATCCAGGGAAGGATGTAGACGATGACCATAGGTAGAGTCTAGTATAAGATAATCTGCCTCTTCAATAATTGCCGGATCCCTGATAATAGGTTTATTTTTTCGCCCCAAATCTCCGCTGTAAACCAACTTAATTGTTTCTCCGTCTTCCTTGATCCAAAGCTCTACAATGGAGGAACCAAGAATATGACCGGCATCCTGAAAACGAACAGTAAATGTACCATCAATCACAATTTTTTGATTGTACAAAACCGGAGAGAAATATCTTAAACTATCTCTCGCTTCACTCACTGTGTAGAGAGGTTCACGTAAAGATTTGCCTGCACGCTTTCTTTTGCGATTATCCCACTGGGTCTCCATTTCCTGAATATGACCACTATCGGGAAGCATGATAGAACATAGGTCATAAGTTGCCTTGGTAGAATATATTTTGCCTTGAAATCCTGCCTTAACTAAACTGGGAATGCGCCCGCTATGGTCAATATGAGAGTGAGACAATATGAGAAAATCAATTTCTGCAGGTTTAAAGGAAAATGGTTGAAAATTAAGCCGGTTTAACTGGCAATTTCCTTGAAACATGCCACAGTCAAGCAATATTTTTTTACCATTTGTTTCCAATAAAACATTAGAACCTGTTACTACCTGGGC
>CAYWJZ010000040.1:0-8084 GCA_964458635.1 uncultured Atribacterota bacterium | reverse complement strand
ATACCTTTTATCATGAACTGGGTAGAAAGAAAAAATTAGTTCCGGAAAATGAATCTGAGATCTTGGATACCGCTGATATTTTTCTCTATTTTGGCAAAAAGGAAAGCAGAAATTTACGAGATGTATTTTTACACAAATACCCATTTTTTAAAGAGGGAATCCGGGCGGATAGAGAAAGAAGAAAAGAAGAATTTAATACCTATAATGGGAAAATAAAGGTTTTTGCTGACAGGATTGATCCCCGTATAAATAGAGGTATTGTGCTATCCAGCTCTAAGCTGGAAAGAATTGCCTATAGCCCTTATCTGTATTTCTTAACCGATATACTGAAGATAAAACCCCCAGAAGAAATGCCCTATGAGCCGGTTCAATGGATGAATCCTCTGGAGAGAGGGTTACTTCTTCATCAGATTTATGAAAAATTTTACAGGACACTAATGAAAAAAGCTGATAGGAATTTTGAACCTCCTTCCTTTTCCCGGCATTGGAGTATCCTAGAGAAAATCGTTATTGATAGCCTGAAAGAGATGAAAAAACGCCTTGCACCACCTGGTGAGTTAATTTATGAAGCTGAAAAAAGAGAAATACTGGAATCCTGTCAAATATTTTTAACCGCCGAAGAGGAAAACTATAAGGGGGAAATACCCGAATTCTTTGAACTGGCTTTTGGAACCAGGGATAATCGACATGAGGTATTGGGAAAAGTCAAATCAGTGGAATTAACCCTACCCCAGGGAGATAAAATTAGCTGTCAGGGGAAAATTGATCGCATAGATAGATTACCGGATAATACTTTCAGAATAATTGATTATAAAACCGGAAATTCTACAGATTATAGAGAGGGGAAGCCCTTTCGGTATGGCCAACAGATTCAACATGCCCTCTATGCTCTTGCCCTGGAGAAAATATTATCGAAGAAAACAAACTATTCCCAGCCGAGAGTAAGTCTTTCCGGTTATTATTTTCCAACCATTCAAGGTCAAGGACGCCTGGTTTTGTATGACCGGAGAAACAGGGAACAGGTTCTGAGTATAATAGAAATATTGTTAAATATCATCAAACAGGGAAATTTTGCCATGGTACAAAAACCCGATAGTTTTATGTGCCAGGATTATCAGGATATCATGGAACAGAATGAAGTTATTTACCTTGAAGGAGATAAGGGCAAAAAATATCAGGACGAATCTGCTCTGGATGGTCTGAGGAGGTTGCGAAATTTTGAATAAAAATTCCCGAAAAGATTTAGTTGACATCGAAGCGCGGAAACGAATTGTGACTGATTTACAGAATAATTTCCTGGTTGAAGCAAGTGCAGGTTCGGGAAAAACATCCAGCCTGGTAAAGAGGATGGTCGCTCTCATCAAATCCGGGAGGTATTCGGTTAACCAAATTGCCGCTATTACCTTTACCCGTAAGGCTGCTATTGAATTAAAAGAACGATTTCAGCAGGAAATCGAAGAAGCTCTCTCGCATACAGGAGATATATCGGAAAAAAATTTACTGCAACAGGCACTTTCCAATATAGAACAATGTTATCTGGGAACTATTCATTCTTTTTGTGCTCGTATTTTAAGAGAGCGCTCCATTGAAGCGGGGCTGGATCCGGGGTTTAAGGAAATGGATGAAGTTGACAATATTCTCTTTATGGAACAGGCCTGGGAGCAGTATTTAAATAATTTAAAGATTAAAGATTCTCAGGAATTAAAAAATTTAGAACAATTAGGCATTCAGATTCAGGATCTCAAGGAATGTTACCGGCAGGTTTGCCAATATCCGGAGATCCTGGTGGTTCATAAAAAAATACCTTACCCTGACCTTAGTCAGGCGACCAAACAGCTCGTTTCTTTCTGTGAAGAAGCTGTAAGATATATACCAGCCAAGGAACCAGCACAGGGATATGATCAGCTTCAGAATGCGATTCTACTGGTAGAAAGATTAAAAAATTATCAACCTTATATGGAAAAAGATTTTCATAAAATAACCTTATTGGAATTATTTGCTAAAGATTTCAAGAGCTCACGTCAAATAACTCTGAATCGTTGGCAGTCAATAGATAAAATAAAGGAAATCAGAGATGCAGTGCTCCCGAAGTTGAAAGAGAAATATATTGATCCGGCTATTGAAAGGTGGCGAGAATATTGTCATGATGATATTCTTCGCTTTATAAAGCCAGCGGTGGATTCCTACCATACTTTTCGCGAGAGGCGTTCCCTGCTTAACTTTCAGGATTTACTCTTAAAGACTACTTATCTTTTGCGGGAGAACCCTGATATTCGTCATTATTTTCAACAAAAATACCGTTCTCTGCTGGTGGATGAATTTCAGGATACCGATCCTATCCAGGCAGAAATTATTTTTTATCTTACCGGCAAAGATTTAGAGGAAAAAGATTGGGAAAAACTGGTTCCTCGTCCCGGGTCTTTGTTTATAGTCGGTGATCCGCAACAATCAATCTATCATTTCCGCAGGGCAGATATAGTAGTTTATAAACAGGTCAAATCATTGGTACAAAAGAGCAATGGCAATATTATCAGACTTAATGCCAATTTTCGTTCATTACATTCAATAGGGGAATATCTTAATCCCCTTTTTGCTGATTTATTCTCTGCCCAGCAGGGAGAATTTCAGGCGGAATATTCTCCCATGCAAACAGTTCGGGAAGATAAAGAGGGTTATCTTTCGGGGATTCGGCAGATTTCGATTTTTAAGGAAAAGGACAAGAGAGAAACTATAGAGAAGGATGCCCGGGCAATTGCCGGACTAATAAGAGATTGGATAGACAGAAAAGCCAGGATTGTTCGCAGAGAAGAAGAGATAGAAGCGGGTGTCTCTCCTGAAGTAAATTATGCTGATTTTATGATTTTATTACGCTATAAAAAAGGTATGGATACTTATGCCAGTATTTTTGCTGAATATGGAATTCCGGTTTCGGTTTCCGGATATGCTTCTATTAATCAATCCGGGAATATCCGTGAATTGCTAAAATTATTACGTTTATTAAAAGATGTTGAAAACCAGGTGTTAACTGTGGCTGTATTGCGGGGAATATTTTTTGGTTTTTCTGATCAGGAACTTTATCAGTTTAAGGAGGCAGGAGGCAGCTTTGATTTATTATCTGACATTCCGGAAAACCTGGAAAATAATTTAAAAGAGAAATTCAGGAAGGCTTTTAGAAAATTGAGAGATTATTATAAATGGAGTTCAGAGCTATTACCGGTAAATGCCCTGGAAAAAATAATGGTCCAATCTGGAATTCAGCCCTATACCTGTGGAGAAATAAATGAAAACGAAAAAGGAAATGAACTTTATTTTATACTGGAGCATTTACGAAAATTAGAGATGAATGATTTTTACAGCTATACCGGGATGGTAGAATCCCTGGAGAAATTATGGGAATCCGGCATTGAAGAAGAGTACGATATGGTAGCTGAAGAAAATACCGTGCGTATAATGAATCTCCATAAAGCCAAAGGTTTAGAGTCACCCATAGTATTCCTGGCCATTCCCTATAATACTAATAATCAGGAGCCTGCCTATCACATTGAACGTCAAACTGAAATCCCCAGAGGTCACTTTCTGGTCAAGAAAGCTCATTATTACGGCAAGGGTAGAATTATTGCCCAACCCGGAAGTTGGAAGGAATATTGCCAGACGGAGACTGTTTATCTGCAGGCAGAGGAAACCAGACTTTTGTATGTAGCTGCTACCAGAGCGAAAAACCTGTTAATAATTAGCAGTTTTAGCAATACTAAAAGTAACAATGCGAATCCCTGGAAAGCTTTATTGAGAGATGTTAACTCGGAAATGGTTTTGGAGATTCCCGAAATGAAAAGTTTTCAGAAAAAAATAAAAAGAGAAAACTATACTGAGCAAGAATTTGCCAAAAAAAAGAAAGAGATTAATGACTGGAATAAACGGGCAATGAAAGCACATTTTTTGGAGAAGAAACCATCAGATATAGATAGAAAAAATGCTTTCAAAGATAAACTTAAATTTATTTCTACAATTGATAAAGGCGGTATAAATTGGGGTAATACTGTACATCAGATACTAGAATACTTGGTAACCAAACAACCTGAAGAAAAATTATTTTCCTCAACCTTTGCTTATTTTTTAGAAAAGAACAACCTTCCCCTTTACAGGAAAGAGGAATTGATTCAGCTTATGCAGAGATTTAAAAGAAGTGAATTATTTTCACGTATAATAAAAGCCGAAGAAAAAATGACTGAGGTACCTTTTAATTTGCAAATAATTTCGACAGATCCGCTATATAAGAAATTAATCACCAAAGAAGATAAGAAAGAAACAGAATCAATACCAATTGTTATGACCGGTACTATTGACCTGGCTTTTCGGGAATCAGGCGGATGGGTTATAGTTGATTATAAAACAGACTGTCCGAAAAACAAAGCAGATTATTTTAGATTAGAGCAAATTTATCAAAATCAGATTAATAGGTATGCTGATATTTGGCAGCATATCAGTAAGGAAACGGTAAAAGAAAAGGTTATTTATTTTATTTCCAGATTATCAGGAGAATTATTCTCCTGATAATCTGGAAATAAAGGTTTTTTCGATAACAGATATTAGCATCCGGAGGATGTATAGCCATCCGGATATACCTGAAATCCTTTGTTTAAAAAGAAATTCTTATAATCCACTGTGAAAGCCTCTATTTTATCAGCTAATCTTTGATCAATAAGAAATTCGAAATCATTGGTACTGAAATTTATATCATGATTATTTTGCTCATCCAGAGCAATTCCAAATCTTGGGCCACCTCATCCAATACCTGATAACAGGATTCGTACCTTCTTTTGGGTTTGATCGCTTTTTCGGATCATTTCTTTCAGCTGCTTGGAAGCTGTATCAGTTACATTAATTTTCATATCTAACTGCTCCTTAAAATTATCATTTTTGAATTATACTTTCTAAGTTAAAATTGTTTAGTTCATCATCATACCACGAAAAAAAGGAATGTCAACTAATTTTTTTGTAAGAAAACTACATAATGCAGTCAATTTGGAATATTGACACAAAATGATATAATTGCTTATATATGATAGATTATTCATATATTAAAACTATTACAACTTCAGGTTTTTAAGTTAAACAAGACAGATTAGAGAGGGAGGAGGTGATAAAAAATGAAAAAGGGAATAGCGATATTAATATTATTTTTTCTGGTATCAATATTTGCCAGTGGATGCATGCTGCCAATCTTTGGAAATGAACCACCGATAATACAATCTTCTCCTCCTCAAAGCGCTAAAGTGGGAGATACCTATAGTTATCAGGTGGAAGCCATTGATGATAATGATGCTGAGTTAACCTATAGCTTGTTACTTGCCCCGGAAGGTATGACCATTGATTCTTCAACAGGGCTAATTACCTGGACACCTACAGAAAGCCAGATTGGGGAAAACAATGTTTCAATTAAGGTAAGTGATCGATGGAACAAAACTACACAGGATTTTACGATTGAAGCAAGTATTGTCAAATTGAGTTCAATCAGTATTGATCCTGAAAATATGGATATTGATACCGGAAAAACAGGATCGATTACTTCGGTGACTGCTTATTATGATGATGGTTCCAATACATCAATTGCCAAGGCAGACTGCAGTTACCAGTCAAGTGATACTAATATAGCCACTGTTAATAATTATGGTCAGGTAATTGGCACTGATGAGGGCAATACAACTATTACGGTAAGTTACACCGAAGATGATATAACAAAAGAGGATACCATTTCTGTAACAGTCAAGAATCCCACTTACAGTGGCGGATGAGGATAAAAAAGTACAAAATCTGATAGGTTATCAGGTTTACAAAATAATGATATAATAAGTTTGGGAGTGGATAGGTTCTGGTGGACCTCGCGGACTTCAAATCCGTTGACGGTAATTAATCATTGCCGTGGTGGGTTCGATTCCCACCCCTCTCGCCAATGATGCCCATAAATGGCAGGATAAGAGCCAAAATGGGCATTTTAAATAAGAAGGAGATTAAAAGATTAGTTTGGACAGGCATAAGATTAAACCAGAAACAAACCTGCATAGGCAGTTAGCTCAAATACCCAGCGTAGAAGAGGTTTTACAACAGGAACAGCTTCAACCATTAATTCATAAATATTCCCAAAAAATGGTTACACCCCTGGTAAGGGTTGTTCTGGAAGAAGAAAGAAAAAATATTACCCAGGGCTCTACACCCGCTTCTGTAACGGAAATTATCCCAAAATGTATTTTTTTTATTGAGAAAGAATACCAGTCTTTCATTCGCCCGGTTATTAACGGAACAGGGGTTATTCTACATACTAACCAGGGCAGGGCAGCATTGGGAAGCAACTTAATAAATGAATCACTGACTTCAATAAAAGGTTTCAGTAATCTGGAATATGACCTTTCTCAGGGAAATCGGGGAAAAAGGGGTGATTTTGTGGAAAGGATGCTGGCAGTTTTCAGTCAATCCGAACGGGCAATTATCCTCAACAATAATGCTGCTGCTGTTTTTCTCATCCTAAAAACATTAGCACAGGGAAAAGAAGTACTGATTTCTCGTGGAGAACTGGTGCAAATCGGTGGCGGATTTCGCATTCCTGATATATTGAGAGAAAGCGGTGCCATCTTAAGGGAAGTAGGGACGACTAACCAGACCAATCTAGAGGATTACCGGAAGGCAATTAATGAAAACACCGGCTTACTGCTAAAAGTTCACCAGAGCAATTTTTCTCAGGAGGGTTTTACTCATTCGGTAAGTGCCGGACAACTGAAAGTATTGGGGAAAAAATATGAGATTCCGGTTGTTGTCGACCTGGGTAGCGGTACTTTTCTGCCAACCGAACAATTCGGGTTAATGCACGAACCGATGGTGCAGGAAATGGCAAAAAAGGGTGCTGATATTATTTGTTTTAGTGCTGATAAATTACTGGGAGGTCCACAGGGAGGTATTATTTGCGGCAGAGAGAAATATCTCAATATAATACGAAAGGACCCCATGTATAGAACTTTTCGGGTTGGGAAAATAACTTTATCTGTCCTTCAATCTACCATGCTTTCCTACTTACAGGGCAGAGCTTTACAGGATCTGCCGGTATGGCAGATGATTTCTATGCCCTATCATAAGATAAGACGTCGTTGTAATAAATTAACCCGCAGTTTGAAACAAAAAGGATTATCGGTTACCTGTCATGACGGCAGGTCATTAGTGGGTGGCGGTTCATTGCCTGGTAAAACCTTGCCCACTCGACTTTTGTTTATTGAATCAAAAGGAAATATAGAGGAACCGGAGAGAAGATTGCGATTATCTAATCCGGCTGTTTTGGGTAGGATCAAAGACGGCTATCTGGTTTTAGATCCCAGGACAATTGAACCACAAAATGATAAAAAGTTAGTAGATTTACTCTATCTGGCTTTTAAAGAGGAAGGCGAGGTAAGTTAATTCTATTATGGTGATTTTTGGTACTGCCGGTCATATTGATCATGGCAAAACGGCTCTGATTCACTCACTAACCGGAATTGATGCAGATCGCTTGCCGGAGGAAAAGAAGCGGGGAATGACCATCGACCTGGGTTTTGCCTGGCTGGAAAATTCTTCAGCTGAGAAAATAGGAATTATAGATGTTCCGGGACATGAGAATTTTATCAGAAACATGATTATCGGAATGACCTCTGTGGATGCTTTTATCCTGGTTGTAGATGCGAAAGAAGGCTGGAAACCCCAGACTGAAGAGCATTTTCAGATTATCAAGCTTTTGAATATCCGATATGGAATAATTGTAATTACCAAAACTGATCTGGCCTCCCAGGATCGACTCAGCGAGGTACGACAGGATGTTCAGGAAAAAATTTCCCTTCTTCCCAACTTTAAAATATCAGTCACTTACTCTAGTATCAAAGACAAACAGACAATTTGTCTAATAAGAGAACAAATTAATAAAATAAGCTCAATGATTCCACAGAAAAAAAATATCGGAAAACCTAGACTGTTTATTGACCGGGTTTTTGATATTAAAGGAAGCGGAACAGTGATAACCGGGACACTGATAAACGGAAATCTTTATCAAGATCAATACCTGAATATTT
>CAYWJZ010000039.1:6407-8151 GCA_964458635.1 uncultured Atribacterota bacterium | reverse complement strand
ATAAATTTTATATTCATCTTCATCTTCAAAGGCAGACCAGGTTAAACGAACTTCGTATTTAGTAAATCCATCTTCAAAAGTGGTAATTGCATGAGCTTCAATTTCTTCATCAGAGAAAATATCCTGAGCATCTGCCGGAATTGCAGAAAAGGGCAAAAATATTTGTATGGAAATTAAAGCCAGTATTGAAAAGATAAAAACAGATAAATAATGACAAAGATTTAAGGATAATTTTCCATCTAACCAAGATTTGCTAATATTTAAAATATTATTTTTTTGGTTTTTTTTATCCAACATATATTTATTCCTACATTTATTATATTGTATTCTTTATTTATTTTTTTCTTGCCTTCACTTAAACAGGATCAGGGGATATATACTTACGAATTCTAGTTCTATTGAAAAATATCCTAGCTATTATTTATTTTTCCTAATCTTGCAATCTTGCATCAATACAATTATCCATTCAACGTTTTTTCTCATTCCGCATCACTCGTTATGTGTATTCAAACTCGATACCCGATACACGATACCCGCGACTGTGTACTATTTTTATTTTATGTCTTCTCAGCTTGATAAACAAGAAAAATTCCCAGCACCACAAAAATAATATTAGGTATCCAGGCCGCGATTAAAGGGTCTATCATACCACCTCGACCCATTGATCGACTCAATGAATAGACAACATAATAAATAAAAACCAGTCCAATGCTGATAATGATACCGGTAGCTTTAGTGCTTCTTTTCATCTGTGTACCCAGCGGCACTCCCAGTAAGGCAAAGATAAGACCGGAAAGGGGATAAGAGAACTTGACTTGATAATCAACTTCAAAATTTTTGGTATCAACTCCGGCATCGGATAATATTTGTATTTGCTGCTTTAATTCTCGGCTACTCATTTCCTGAGGTGTACGTTGATTTTTAAAAAATTCCTGTAATTCATCCTTTACCTCAATTTCCATTTCCTGAAAACTCATTTCATAAGTAATTTTACC
This sequence comes from uncultured Atribacterota bacterium, assembly GCA_964458635.1. Taxonomy (GTDB): domain Bacteria; phylum Atribacterota; class Phoenicimicrobiia; order Phoenicimicrobiales; family Stramentimicrobiaceae; genus CAYWJZ01. Next base: position 7,156 of record CAYWJZ010000039.1, on the reverse strand, counting down.
TTCTTCATTATAATTATATATTGTACCAAATTGTAATTCCCACGTGTCCTCAACCCAACGACCCTCCTTGGCTGTGATAACTCTGGGAAACCGTTCCCGAGTCATTTCATAAACCATAATTTCCCGCATAATCATATTTTCTTCATCCAGGCGGTTGATGTAAAAATAGCGGTTTTCAGCATCCCGAAAAAAAACGTTACGCTGGATCTGCGGTGGTCCTTTTTTTAAAACAATTTCCCGGATAATATTTTGAGAGATATGATTGGCTTCCGGGACTATATAGTCATTAGTAACAAAGGATAATATGCTGATAATAAAAGCTGCCATTAAAAAAGGCCTCAGAATACGGCGAAAACTGATGCCCCCGGTACGCATGGCGGCAATTTCATTATTGGTAGACATTTGGGCAATAGCTAATTCACTGGAAGCCAACAAGGCAATTGGAAAAGTTAGCACTAAAAATGCCGGAAGCCTATATATTAACAGCTCTAATACATTAAATATTGGAACCTTTTTATTAATAAGCATCTCCATCAATTCAAACATGGTTTCCATAATTAGCAGGATGGTCAACAGGGCAACTACACCCAGAAAATAGCTCATGACCTGGGTGATAATATAACGATCTATAATTTTAGCTCCGGGGATTTTAGTCATATATTCCTTCAATAGTTATTTTTTATTTTAGTTAAATTTCTCCATTAGTATAACACAAATCATTTTAATAAAAAACCGATTTTATTTAACCA
>CAYWJZ010000039.1:1602-6307 GCA_964458635.1 uncultured Atribacterota bacterium | reverse complement strand
TTCTCCATTAGTATAACACAAATCATTTTAATAAAAAACCGATTTTATTTAACCATGAAAAACCACCTTCTAAGAAGGTGGTAATGGTTAAATAAAAATTTTACCATAAAAATATCAAGATAAGAAAGCCACCCGCTTTGCGGATGCGATATTTACTTAACCATTCCATAGACACATAATTAATTAATCTATAAATTTTATTTCGAGAGAAATAATCAAGACAATATGCCTTAGATTATACCTAATATGTCGCTATATGGGTTCCGTTTTAACCATATTCTTGAATATCTAAAAATAATAGGATATAATCACAATTAATGACTTCCAGTATTATTAGGTAAGAAGTTATCAGTTACAGTTTTTAAATAAAACAGTTCTCATTTGTTTATTTAACCATGAAAACCACCTTTCTTCTAAGAAGGTAGCCATGGTTAAATAAAATGTTTTTACCAGAAAAAGAATAAACCTCGTTTAGAGATTTTTAAAGCCACCCGGTATGCGGGTGCGATGTTTACTGATTCTTAGATACTTAGCTGTAATATCCATACACAACCTATCATTTACAGTGAGGTAAACTCTTTGTTTTCTTACTACTACTAAGTAAGGAGAATAATAATGGTTGGAAAAATAAATAGTATAAAAAATAAGATATCTAGAATACCTTTAAAACAATTATTGATATTTATATTCATATTTTTTCTTGTTGTGCTCAACTCAGTTTTTGCAGTTTCAGGCTTTAGCCAGGTGAGAGAGGATAGACAGGGTGAGCAATCTCAACCTATTGAAGAAGATCCTAACACTGTCTGTCTTGAAGAGGGCAAAGAGCTTTTTGCGGAACAGGAATATGATGAGGCAGTTAAGCAGCTGGAAAAATGCAAAGAACAGGACCCGGATAACCCGGAGATATACTATTACATTGCACAATCTTATTTCCAACAAGGACAACAAGGTTCGCTTAGTGCAATACGATACTATAGAAAGGCATACGATGTTTCTGATCAGGCAATTGAAAAGTATCATCAGCAAATCGAAGAAAATCCGGATGAAGATCATGTAAATGAATATCTTCAGCTTGCTTATATTTATCAGATTCGCAGCCTGGTACCCGGTGTAGATGAATATCAGGAAGCACTGGATATTTACCAGAAATTATTGGAAGAAAATCCCCAGATTCTTTCTGCTTATTACCATATGGGGTGGATTTATTACCAGCAAGAAGATTATCAAAATACTATTGATACCTATTTAAAATACCTGGAGGCAGGAGTTAAAAGTGATTTTGTTTACTACCACTTAGGTTTATCTTATGATAAAATAGGTGAAAAACAAAAAGCCAAACATTATTTTAAACTCATTCTGGAAGAATTTCCGGATACAGATATGGCTGATAGGGCCAGAAAAGAATTGGAATAACAAACCAGGAGAGGCAGCACGGAGTTTTTTATAATATAGAGGATGATTTTATGAATCAAAATCAGAAAAAATATAATTATAATAATGATAAAAAGAAAAGAAAAGAAAACTATGTCAAAGGACCGTCCCCTAACAGCTTAAACAGATTTAATAGAATCAGGTCATTTTTTGCAACAGAAGCAAAAAGAAATAACATTATTCTGCTTGCCTATATTTTTGGTTCCCAGTTAAAGGGTAATACAGGCCCATTAAGCGACTATGATTTTGCAGTATTTTTATCTCAAAAGCCATCTTTCCAATTTAAATATAAATTAAAGAATGAATTAGCAGATATTTTAGATTCTAAAAAAATAGATTTAATTATTCTTAATGATGCACCTATAGAATTGAGATATCATGTTATTGCAGCAGGGAAAATTATTTTTCAGAAAAATTCTGTAATAAAAACAGAGTTTGAAGCCAATACTTTAAGTAGATATTTTGATTATCTGCCCATTTTACGGGCACAGAAAAAAGATATTCTTAAATTCAGACCCGAAGGGGAAAAGTATGGAAACAGAATTCAGCGGTATAGAGAAGCGCTTGGAAAGACTGAAGAAATGCTTGCTAAAATTAGAGCCATTTAAAGAAAAAAGAAAAGAAGAATTTCTGCGGGATGAGTATTTACAGGATATCGTAGAGAGAAATTTGGAAGTTGCTATCCAGTCTTGTATGGATATTGCCAATCGTATCATTTCTTTAGATGAACTGGAAAAACCAAATGATTATTATGGAGCGATCATTAAATTGGGGGAAGAAGATGTATTACCTTATGATTTTGCGCAAAATTTTGCCCCGATTGCCGGATTCAGAAACATTTTAATCTACGAATATTTAGAGATAAATTGGGATGAAGTATTTCATAACCTAAAAAAAATAGACCAGTTCTACCAATTTATAGAATATATTAAAAAATGGCTTGCCCAAAGGAGCTAAAGCTAGTAGCTGCTTCTGAGGCAATTCCTGGTAGTATGATATTATGATAGTTATGAATCAAAATCTAAAATAACTAATGGTGATAAGATGAAAAGAAAGTATGTCAAAGGACCGTCCCCTGACAGGTTTTGGGGTGTGTTTTTGATTCTGGGGATTTTACTTGTTATTTCATTATTTTTTAGCAGTTGTTCAATTATTAATAAATCGGTTGGTTCGGTGGAAGGCTATGTGTATGAAAATACGGTTCTGGAGTCGAAACCGTTAGAAGGAGCTTTAGTAAGCATTACCGGTTCTGCTAATACTGCTACTACAGACGAAGATGGTTATTTCTATATCGAAGAAGTTACTGCAGGTAGCCAAGAACTGACTGTGACCAAGGAAAGTTACAAAAACCTGAAATTTCAAGATATTATAGTCGAGGAAAACCAAACAACACTGGCCAATGAAGGTGATCCGCTTATTCTTAATTCAGTAGATGAGAAATACCTATTTGATAGCGCTGTTCTGTATTTTGAGGAAGAAAATTTCCAGGATGCCCTGGATCTGTTCCAGCAACTGCAAACAGAATATCCGGAAAGTGATTACCTGGATGATTCCCAATATTATATTGCCTGGTGTTATCTTTCCATGGAGGATTATAATCAAGCAATAGAGGAATTTGAGAATTTATTACTGAATTACCCGGAAAGTGAATACCGGGATGATAGCCAGTATTACATCGGTTGGTGTTATGAAATAAAACTGGGCTTGCATATCCAGGCTACCCTGGCTTATTATACCGTGCTCTTTGATTATCCTGATAGTAAATGGGCTGATGATGCCCAGCTGGGAATCGGAAATTGTTATTATGCTACCCAGGATTATAATAATGCCGTCAAAGAATACCAGAAGGTGATAGATAATTACCCTGAAAGTGAACTATTACCCCTTGCCCAGTACAGTCTTGCTCAGAGCTACCGAAGAGCCAACTATAGGACTACAGCTATTGAAGAATATCAGGAACTGATAATGCTCTATCCGAACAGTGAGTATTCTGGGCCTTCCCAATACTATATTGGCTATTGTTATTATGAAAAAGATGAATATCAATTAGCGATTGATGAATTTCAAATAGTAATTGATGAATATCCGAACTCAACCTGGCCTGGAGAAGAGCGTATCATTGTTGCCGGTGCGCAGTTTTATATTGGTTGGTGTTATGAAAAATTGGAGTTATGGTCTGAAGCATTGGATGCTTACCAGTCAGTCATTGATAATTATCCCGGTAGCACCTGGAGTGATGGTAGCTCCATTCCTACATATGCTCAGGAACGTATTGACTGGATTAATGATAATTACCCTCCTGAAGAGGAGTAAAGTAGAAGGGGTCAGGCTTCACAATTTCACAAAATTTATCAATTTAATTATATACTATTATTTTGTGAAATTGTGAAGCCTGACCCCAATGACATACTTGTTAAAGCCACCCGCTTTGCGGGTGAGATATTTACTGGAAAGATCTATATGCCTCAAGATGATTTAAAAATAATAGAAGCCTGCTTGCTGGGAAATAGTGAAGCATTTTCCGGAATTATTAATAGATATAAAGGAATGGTTTATAATTTGGCTTTCCGTATGTGTGGCAATTACCACGATTCGGAAGATATTACCCAGGAGGCTTTTGTTAAGACCTATCAATCTTTATCTCATTACAATCCATCATTTCGTTTTTCCACCTGGCTATATCAGATTACCCTTAATATAACCAGAGACCGGATAAAAAAGAAAGGCACAGTTAATATTTCCCTGGATAATTCTTTGGCAGACGGAAAAAATATGAAAGATGAGCTGGTTACTTCTCAAGACAGTAATCCGGAGCATTGTTTGGATAATCAGGAAAGAAAAGAATACATCCAGAATGCAATAATAGCTTTGCCGATACAGTATCGCGAAATTATTGTTTTAAGACATTTGCAGGATTTAAGTTACTACGAAATAGCCTCTATTTTAAAAATTTCTCCGGACACAGCGAGAGTGCGATTGTATCGAGCTCGAGAACAGCTGAAAAAAATATTAAAAAAAATTTCATAATTAGTGTAACATCCCTTCCATTTATTCGTATAACATAGTAGAAGAGAAAATATTATTTCAGCTAATTTATAAAAAAAATTATTTTTTATGGGTGAAAAGATAAAATGAAATGCCAAAAAGCACAACAATTGATACAGGAATATCTGGATGAACATCTTTCGGAAAAAGGAAAGATAGAGTTGGAAGAACATCTTCAATCCTGTTCTGCCTGCCGGGAAGAGCTGAAGGATTGGCAACTTTTCTTTTC
>CAYWJZ010000039.1:0-1502 GCA_964458635.1 uncultured Atribacterota bacterium | reverse complement strand
AAACAAAATAGAATAAAGAAAATAGGCATATTGGGCATAACTTTTATACTGATCGCGCTTGTTTGTTGTCAGCCAGTTTTTTCCCAGGAATCCAAACTTGATTCTGAACTTCTCTGGCTGGAAAAAGAGCTGGAACAATCCAGGTACAGCGGATTTCAAAAACGCATGATTGTCACAGCTAGCCAGGAACTATTAGAATTGGATGCAAATTTTGCAGAATTGAAGAAAGCAGTGACTACAAGTATTGCCAATAATTTCGATGCCTACAATATTAAGAAAGTACTGGAAGTATTTTTTGAAGCCCGAAAGAAGGGTATATCTGAAAAATCTCTCATCAGCAAGTTTAAAGAGGGTTTAGCCAAAAAAGTAAACGAGAGATTATTAGTAGAAGCTATTATGAGGGAAGCGGAAAATCTGGAAATTGCTACCAATTTATTAAAAGATTATAGATTAGAGTTAGAGGAAGATACCCAGGAACATGATGTAGTTGTTGAATCATTGGTAGAAGGCTTAAATAACGGTGTTCCGCAGGATTCATTATCTGAAGTGTTATCCAGAAGTGTCAAACAGGGTAAAAACACCCAGGAAATTATTGAAGTAAGTACCGAACTGGGTAATTTAAGCTTGCGGGCTTATGAGTTTGGTTTTTCGGAAGAGGAAGTAGACGAGGTATTTCAGAGAGCTGTTTCCAATAGAAGTGACACTGAGGGTATTTGTGAGGATATTCAGGATATGCTGATTGGAGCAATGGCAGCCAAAATGAATATGGCTTCCGGAAAAAGTTCATCAGGTAATGGACAGAGTACTTCTTCCTCAGACATTACCAGCGGTGAGGGAGATGCAGAAGAAGACAGCTCAAGTACAGATATTGCCCCATCTCCGGATAGTGGAACAAGTTCCAGCCCAACTGATGCCGACGATAAACCTGATGACGACAAGCCGGATGACGATGAAGACACTTCTTCACCCCCGGAAAATTAAGAGAGACGATTCAGATTCAGTTCTTTGAAATATAAAGATATATGGAAAGAAAGATTAACTTAAATCATATTATTGCTTAAAACTAGAAATTTACAGATACAAGCACTAAAAGATTTTATATTACTATAAATAATAAAAATACTAACAAAAATAATTTTATCCCGAAAAAGCTTGTAATCTTAAACTAAAAACGATAAACTATTAACGAAAAACCGCTTTTAGTTAATACTGAAAGCTAAAGGCTGGTCTCAAAAGCCCGTATGAGGTCGACATGCGGCGTATTTATCTGTAAAATCCTTTTCTAAAGAACTTTACAGGTAAAAAGACTGAGAGTCCAGAAATAAGGAGGAATTAATTAATTTCTCGTAAAAATCCATGGAAAATAGAAAATAAAGAAAAATTAAGAAACACGAAAAAACGAAAGGAGAATTCTTAATGAAGAAATTATTAGTACTATTACTGATCTCAGCTTTGGCTCTCTTTGTTTTTGCCGGATGTGACGGCGTAGTCCCCGGTGAAGG
>CAYWJZ010000038.1:0-8354 GCA_964458635.1 uncultured Atribacterota bacterium | reverse complement strand
GTGCTGATGCAGATAGGGAAGTAAATTTAAGGAACTTAGCTACTCTTGGTTATGAGTTTATTGTTGGAGTTGGTTTTTTATTTGAGGACAGTATTGGACCGGTTGCAGATGATTATCCAGATACCAAGTTTGCTATTGTAGATGGATATATTCCAGATAAACCCAATGTTGTATCCCTGAATTTTGCAGAACATGAAGGATCATTTTTAGTTGGAATGATTGCCGGACTTAAGGCAATAGAAGATGGTGAAGATACAGTAGGCTTTGTTGGAGGTATGAATGTTCCCTTAATCCAAAGATTTGAAGCTGGATACCGTGCTGGTGTAAAATATGCCTACCCGGATTGTAAAATATTGTCATCATATGCAGGGGATACTCCCCAGGCTTTTGCCGATCCGGTAAAAGGAAAAGAATTAGCATTATCCCAATATGACAACGGAGCACATGTTATCTTTCACGCATCTGGTTTAACCGGATCCGGGGTTTATGAAGCTGGTAAAGAGAGAAAGAAATATATTATTGGTGTTGACTCTAATCAGAATTATTTAGGACATATCGAGGAAACCGGAGAAAACTATGGATTGACTAGTATGCTAAAACAGGTTGATGTGGCTGTCTACCTAGCAACTAAATCGGTTGTAGAAGGAAATTTTGAATCCGGTGTTAAAGTATTTGATTTGTCTACCCAAGTAGAGATTGATGGTGTTAGCTATAACGGTGTTGGGTATGCTATTGATAAATATAATGAAGATTTAGTTAATGGTGAGATGATTAAAAAAGTAGAAGAAGCAAAAGAAAAAATTATAAACGGTGAAATCGTGGTACCGGCTGAAATATAGCCGAAATATAAGTTATCATCAGGAAATACAGTAGGTTTTGAGTTGATTAATTTAAAAACGTGTATTTCCTGATGATTCATGTTTTTATTATACAAAATTTATATTTAATATAAGATATGGAGTGCTAATATTGTCTGAATACTTATTAGAAATGAAGAATATATCTAAACAATTTCCTTTGGTTAAGGCTAATGACAGGGTTAATTTTAAAATTAAAAAAGGTGAAATACATGCCCTGGTTGGAGAGAATGGAGCCGGGAAAAGTACTCTAATGAGTATATTGTATGGACTTTATCAGGCTGATGAGGGTGAAATATTTATTAAGGATAAAAAAGTAAATATTTTAAACCCCAATAAAGCTATTGAGTTAAAAATTGGTATGGTTCATCAACATTTTATGCTGATCCCTCCTTTAACCATAACCGAAAATGTTATACTGGGCATGGAACCAAAAAAAAGCTATTTTTTTACAGATACTAAGAAAGCCGCTCAGGAAGTTAAAGAACTCTCTGAAAAATTTGGTTTTAAAATTGATCCATGGGAAAAAGTTAAGGATATTTCTGTTGGTATCGAGCAAAGAGTTGAAATTATAAAAGTTCTCTACCGTGGTGCTGAAATTCTGATATTAGATGAACCCACTGCCGTACTAACTCCACAAGAAGTGGAAGAATTATTTAAGATATTACGCTCACTAAAAAAAGAAGGAAAAACTATTGTTTTCATAACTCATAAGCTTAACGAAGTAATGGCTGTCTCTGATCAGGTTACCGTCATGAGAGATGGAAAAGTAGTGGGTATAAGAAAAACATCTGCTACTACTACCTCAGAGATAGCAAGCCTGATGGTTGGCAGAGAAATTCTTTTAAAAACCAAAAAAAGAAAACAAAAGTCGGGGAAACCCGTATTAAGATTGGAACAGGTAAATGTTGTTAAAGATAATAAATTACCTGTTTTAAAAGATATCAATTTTACCATTAGGGAAGGACAGATATTGGGAATTGCCGGGGTAGAAGGCAATGGCCAGACTGAGTTAGTTGAAGCCATTACTGGTCTTAGATCGATTGTGAAGGGCAAAATATTTCTCTATGAACAGGAAATTACAAACTTAAATCCTAGAAAAATAAGAGAATTAAATATTGCTCATATTCCGGAAGACAGACGAAAGAGGGGAATTATAGCAGATTATTCTGTTGCTGAAAATCTTATACTAGGTTCTCATTATCGGCCACCTTTTAACAGAGGTTTTTTCCTTAATTTTCCCTCTATTTACAAACATACTCGCAAATTAATTTCTGATTATGATATTCGTCCTGCTAATAAGGACAATTTACTGAAATTATTATCAGGTGGAAACCAACAAAAAGTTATAGTAGCCAGAGAGTTTTTTGGAGAGCCAATCCTTTTGATCGCTTCTCAACCAACTAGGGGTTTGGATGTTGGCTCAATTGAATTTGTTCATAAACAGTTATTAAAAGAAAGAGAAAACAACAAAGCAATTTTATTAGTTTCAGCGGAATTAGATGAAATATTATCTTTAAGCGATATCATAGCGGTGATTTATGAAGGACAGATTATAGAAGTGATGGATGTTGAGGATGCAGAAAAAAGTAAGCTTGGATTATTGATGACCGGGGCTTCACAGGCTAAAAAATCCAGCGAAAAAGATGACCATTTGAAATAGGAAATAGGAGGAGCTGCATTTGAGTAGAATCAACCGAATCAACCAAAAAAGTCATCTCTATCTAATTGTACTGGAGAAGATTACTCCTTTTATTGCTATTTTAGGAGCTCTTTTTATTGGCTCAATAGTTATTCTGCTAATGGGCGAAGACCCAATTCAAGTTTACAAAATGATGTTTGGTTTGGCAATAGGTAATCGTGATGGTTGGGGAAATGTTCTCTTTAGAGCTACTCCATTAATTTTTACCGGTTTGGCAGTAGCCTTTGCTTTCCGGTGTGGTTTGTTTAATATCGGGGGTGAAGGCCAGGTCTATGTAGGGGCATTTTTAGCGGCTTATGTTGGCTTTACTTTCACGAGTATACCCGCAGTATTGCTAATACCTCTTACTATTTTTGCAGCTGCATTAGGAGGTGCTTTTTGGGCCTCTATTCCGGGTATTTTAAAAGCAAAAACAGGTGTTCATGAAGTTATTGTTACCATCATGATGAATTGGATTGCAGCATCACTAACTTTTTATCTGGCATTATTATATAGGGCCCAGGCTTCAGAATCCATGAAATCGGCTGGAGTTCAGCAGATGATACCTCATACCAGCGAAATTGCCGAAGCAGCTCGTCTGCCAAGAATGGCAACAATATTATCCTATTTCAATATCCAATTTCCTTCTCACAATCCTTTAAATGTTTCATTTTTCATCGCAATCATTGCTGCAATTGTGATATATTATATATTATGGAAAACAACTTTGGGATACGAAATAAGAGCAGTAGGTCATAACCCTATGGCTTCCGAATACGCCGGAATTAATATAGCCAAGAATATCATCTTAGCAATGATTATCAGTGGTGCCCTTGCCGGACTTGTTGGAACAAATGAGGTCATGGGCTATAAATTCAGATGGCGCCAGGAGCTTTTTCTCAATTTAGGCTTTAATGGAATTGCCGTTGCATTATTAGGGAAAAGCCATCCTCTTGGTGTTGTGCTGGCAGCAGTACTCTTTGGTGTACTATCATATGGTGGTGCATTGGTAAATATTTTTACTGCGGGTAAAATACCCCGGGAATTAATTATGGTTATTCAGGCTGTTATTGTTATTTTAGTTGTTGTTGCTGATAATATTGTAAAACGTTTGATTATAAGGAGGAAAATGGGGTAGTAATGGGAAACATACTTAATGCTGACTTTTTAGCATCAGTAATAAGAATTGCTGTTCCTCTGACATTAGCAGGCTTGGGAGGAGTTTTTTCTGAAAAATCCGGGGTAATAAATATAGGATTAGAAGGCATGATGTTAACCGGTGCATTTGTTGCTGTGGCTGCAACAAATTTTTCTCACAATCCCTGGATAGGAATATTGTTTGCCATTATTGTAGGTATGTCGCTGGGGTTAATTCATGCAATAGTTACCGTCTCATTTAAAGCAAATCAAATTGTCAGTGGTGTTGCCATAAATTTATTTGCCAGCGGAATTACTGTTTTTTTAAGCTGGTTATGGTTTAATGAAACACAAATTATGGCTTCGGAGAGACTTCCGATTTGGGGTTTTAGTATTCCCAGGGCAGGAGAGACTTCTTCTTTGATAAGAAGCTTAATTGTTATCTTTGCTCACCATTCTCCCATGGTGTATATTGCTTTTATTATTGTTTTATTATCTCATATTATTATTTTTAAAACACCTTTTGGTCTAAGATTGCGCTCAGTGGGAGAATACCCACATGCTGCTGATACTCTTGGAATCAACGTATTAAATATGCGTTACATAGTCGTCATGATATCGGGAGCCCTTGCTGGATTGGCAGGGTCGTTCCTTTCCATTGAACAAGCTCATTTTTTTGTTAAAGAAATGAGTGGGGGGAGGGGATTTATTGCCCTGGCTGCCATGATTTTTGGGAAATGGACTCCTTTAGGTACATTAGGAGCCGCCTTACTTTTTGGTGTAGGAGAAGCGTTAGCTATCAGACTGCAGGGTATTTTTGCTATACCGGTTCAATTTATCAATATGGTTCCATACCTGTTAGCCATATTTGTGTTGGTGGGTGCAATTGGAAGAGCTTCAGCCCCAGCTGCTGATGGAATACCATATGAAAAGGAAATTTTATAAATAAATGTATTTTTGCATTTGAATTAGGAGTGTTAATAAAATATGAAAGAAATTGGGGAATACTTAAAAAATAGAAGATTAGAATTGGGCATCTCTCTGGATGAGGCCGAACAATATCTCAAAATAAGAAAAAAATATCTTATTGCTATTGAAGAGGGTAATGAAAGTGTACTTCCCGGGAAAACTTATTTTGTCGGTTATTTAAGAAATTATGCAAGTTATTTAGATGTAAATCAGGAACACATCGATGAGTTATTGGAAAAAACTGAACAGCCATCCAATGCAGTCACAGCGGAGCCTGAACCAACACCAAAAAGAAAAAAACCGGGGAGATATTTTTCTCCTGAAAAAAGAAAACCTCGTATCAAAAAAGACAAAAAACCAATTAATTATCGTCCTTTGTTCATAATTGTTATAGCAATTCTGATATTATCTGGTATTGTTTTAATTATAAATCAATTTTTAAATAAAACACAACAGTCTCCGGTACCTGCAACACCGAATGAAGAAAATAGAGAAGAAGTTGTTTTAGAAGAAGAAAAATCCTTGGAAGAAGAACTGATTGAAATGGCTGAAGAAAATAATCAAGAAGAAGAAATATCTGAAAAAACCTCTGATGATTTTTTGGAACCATTACCTGAATATGAACCTATTGTAATTACTACCCAAGAACCAACATGGATAAAAGTGATACAAAATGATAATACCTTATTTGAAAGTGTTATTCTATCCTCAGAAGAAATTACTATAAAGTCGGAAGGAACAATTTCTTTATTAGCAAATGAAACCAGCGATATTAGTGTTCTTTATGATGGCCAGATAATAGAACCATTGCCATCTGAAGATCATCGTCTCACTAAATATCAAATTGTTCCAAATAACGGAAACAATTAAAAGATGGGGGATATTTTTTATTCTAATCCGGTCAAATTAATATTTAGTATCATTAGTTCTAAGGAAGAATATTTTTTAGAAGCAACACAGTGCTTAGCCGATATTTTTGGAAATATTGATTTAGAAAGCCAATACCAGGCATTTGATTTTACCGATTATTACAGAAATGAAATGGGGGAAAATCTAAAACAAAAATTAGTATCTTTTGAAAAATTAATTCTACCTGATAGATTAAGTCAAATTAAAATTAATAGTAATCAGCTGGAATTTAGTCTTAGTTCCAGTGATCATCAAAACAAGGGTTCTCATAAAATAAATAGAAAGGTCAATTTTGATCCGGGATATATAACTCTCAGTAAATTTATTTTAGCCAGTACAAAAAATGGCCCGGCCAGGATATATCTAAAACAGGGTATATATGCAGAGATTACTCTTCGTTTTTTCAAAAAATCCTTCCATGCTTTAGAATGGACCTATCAGAATTACCAGACAGATTTGTATATTAATTTTCTTAATAGGGCAAGAGGAAAATATAAAAAACAATTAAACAAATTACTATAGAATAATCTAAAAAATAAACAAACATGAAGAAAAGAAAAGGAGTGATAATATTAATAGTAATGATAAAAAAAGGGTTTTTATTGCAATTAATTTAGACCAAGATATTAAGCAACATCTTGCAAATATCCAGGAGAAAATCAATAAATTTAGAGATAGTCAATCAAAAATAAGGATAGTTGAAAAAAAGAACCTGCATATTTCCTTAAAGTTTCTTGGTGATTTGGACTCTCTGGAATTAGAAAAAACCTGGCTTGTTCTACAAAAAATATCATTTAAGTGTCAACCTTTTGAAGTAAAATTATCTAAAAATATTGGCATATTTTCCAGCCGCAAAATACCTCGGGTAATATGGGTTGGACTGGAAAAAGGTATCAATGAAATTAAGGAATTATATAGTGCAATAGATCAGGAGCTTGCAAACGAAACTTTCTGGCGTAGTGAAAAAAATTTTATTCCCCATATTACTATGGGTAGGGTAAAATACCTAAAATATCCCGACAAACTAATTAAATTATTAAAAAACATTGAAATTCCAGAAATTTCACAATCAATTCACTCAATGGAATTGATGGAAAGTCATCTGACATCTCAGGGGCCAATTTATACTGTTAGAAGTAAATTTCCATTTTTTAAATAAAATGTACTGTTAAGAAAAGGATTTGGTTTTTAGAATAAATAAGATAGTGAGGATTATTTTTATGAAAGATAACAAAAGCAATAATATCTCGGAAAGAGAAAAAGCTTTAAAAATGGCGATGGAGAATATAGAGCACCGTTTTGGTAAGGGCTCAATTATGAAATTTAGCGACAGGCCTAAAGTAACAGGTAGTAATATTGTTTCCTCCGGTTCTCTATCATTGGATATCGCGTTAGGAATTGGCGGTGTTCCCAGAGGTCGCATCGTAGAAATTTATGGTCCCGAATCATCTGGCAAGACAACTCTGGCGCTGCATATGATTGCTGAAGCGCAAAGAAATAAAGGCATAGCAGCATTTATTGATGCCGAACATGCTATGGACCCCGTTTATGCGAAAAATATCGGAATCAATATTGATGAATTGATAATATCTCAACCGGATACCGGAGAACAGGCATTGGAGATCGCTGAGTCACTGGTTAGAAGTAATGCAGTTGATATCATCGTAATTGATTCAGTAGCAGCCTTGGTTCCAAAAGCTGAAATAGAGGGAGATATGGGGGATGCATCAATGGGGCTTCAAGCTCGGCTCATGTCTCAAGCACTCAGGAAGCTTACGGCTATTATTAATAAATCTCGAACTACAACAATATTTGTAAATCAAATAAGAGAAAAAATCGGAATAATATTTGGAAATCCGGAAACAACACCCGGTGGACGAGCATTAAAATTTTATTCTACAATCAGAATGGACATCAGAAGAAAAGCCTCTATCAAGAAAAATGATACAAATGTTGGTATTTCAGTCAGATTAAAAGTAGTAAAAAATAAATTAGCTCCACCTTTTCAGAAAGCTGATTTTGATATTATTTTTGAAAAAGTTTTTTCATCACATTGTATAGAACATATTGAAGACGACGATACCGCAGTAGAAGAAATAAAGCGCGTACTGAAACCTTCAGGAAGATTTATTATTACCGTACCCGCATTTAATTTTCTTTGGAGTGAACACGATGAGATAAACCATCACTATCGGCGATATACTTCATCTACGCTAAAGAGGTTATTTGATAAAAACGGCTTGAGCAGAACGTATATTTCTTATTTCAATTTCTGGCTTTTTCCACCTATTGCTGCAGCGAGAATTCTCCAGAAGCTTTTTCCAAAAAATGAGAAGGGAGAGGCGCGGTCGGATTTCGACAAATTTCATGGCCAAAACTTCATCGACAAAGCTTTATTGCAAATATTCAAAAGCGAAAGACTCTTCATCAAGCGTCGAATGAAACTCCCCTTTGGGGTTTCCATATTGATGGCGGGTCGAGTTCATTGAAGTACTTCAAAGATGAAAATTTTGATAGTCTGTCCATATCCCGCAAAATCGGCCCCATCTCAAAGATATCGTTTCGAACAATACTTGGATTCTATAGCTACTGAGTTTGTGCTACGGGGTTTTTGGAAGCTAGATGAATGGCCGAGGATATATCAAGACGGAAGTTTTAGTTATAAGGTATTACGAACATTAGCCGGGTTTTCGAGGCGGCTCCTCTTACTCGGTCAAGTGCGGCGTTTCGCTAAAATATTCATCCACCGTGAAGCCACTCCGGTCTGTCCGCCCTGGCTTGACTTGGCGACAGCGACAATT
>CAYWJZ010000037.1:0-8521 GCA_964458635.1 uncultured Atribacterota bacterium | reverse complement strand
TTTTTTTATCGAATAAAATATTTTACAGTTATACCTCCTCTCTTTTCCTGGTAAATAAAAAAGCTGCCTCCTCATAAAAAGAAGGCAGCTCAAAGAACTTACCAGATATTGGCTTATCCCTGCTTCCCCTCTATGTCGGAGGTCTTCCAAGCAGACAATCATGGCAAGTCTTCTGGCTCCCAGCCCCTTTCTTATATTGTCCTTCCCACCTACGGGCAGTGAACAATATCGGGTTATGCTGGTTACAGATGCGACAACAGCAACGGTTTTGCACCGTTTTCCTTTTTAATCACTTCTGAACCATGAATGCTAAAAACGATATTCAATTTTTATTACTTTAGCACAAAATATAATGGAGTGCAATGCTTTATTTGTGTTATATTAATACCACAATAGGTATCCCCTTATAATAATCAACATAAGCCTCAACATTGTACACATCTTTTATATTCTTAGAATTGATTATTTTGTTATCCCCTTCTGAATAAACTTTCCCATTTTTTAACATAATGAATTTATCAGAAAACCTCAAAGTTAAATTCAAATCATGCATAACTACAATAGATGCAATGTTTTGAGTTTTAGAAATATCCTTTATGATTTTCATTACTTCCATTTGATTCTTCAGATCTAGATTATTAGCCGGTTCATCTAATAAGAGTATTTTTGGTTCCTGAACCAGTGCTCTGGCAATAATAACTTTTTGCAGTTCGCCACCACTAAGCTCATTGGTATTACGCAAAGCATAATCTTCCAATTGCATTAATTTTAAAACCTTATCGGTAATTTGCAGATCTCTTTTGGAAACTCCCCACTTGATATAGGGTTTTCTCCCTAACAACACAGCATCAAAGACAGTAATGTAATTTCCAGTAGCACTTTGGGGAGCATAGGCAATGTTTTTAGCAATCTCTTTATCATTCAATTGTTTTAAATCAAAGCGATCGATTAATATTGTTCCTTGTTTTGGTTGCAAAATTCTATTGATGCATTTAAGAAGAGTGGACTTCCCTGCTCCGTTTATGCCCAAAATTGACACAACTTCTCCTCTTTTAACTTTGAATTTTATATTCTTTAAAACATTCTTACTTTGATAGGAGAACTCAATATTATCTACAGATAGTATCATAGAAAAACATCCTTTTTTATTTCCACTGACATCCCTTATCGCCTATATATTTTTACTAAAAGATACAGAAACACCGGAGCGCCCAGAAAAGAAGTCAAGATCCCTACTGGCAAGACAATGGGTGAAATAATCGTTCGGGCAACAGTATCTGAAATAAGTAACAAAAGTGCACCAACTAAGGAAGATATAGGAATAACAAATCGGTAATCTCCACCTATTAATATCCTTACCAGATGAGGACATATCAAACCGACAAATCCAATAATTCCCAAAAAGGCAACATTGACTGAGACCAGCAGAGAAGCAACAAGCATTCCTAATAATCTTGTTTTTTCGGTATTGACTCCCAATGATTTGGCACTTTCCTCACCGCTTTCTAAGGCATTGTAGTCCCACCGTTTATAAATAAAATAAGCAACAGACAGAATCATCAGTATTGCCATAATACTAACCTCGGTCCAGAGAGGTCTTCCTAGATCTCCAAAAGTCCAATAGACCATGGCTGCTAATTGCAGATCATTGGCAAAAAACTGCATAACCATTGTTCCGGCAGAAAATAAAGAACTCATAGCAATTCCGGCCAGTATAATGGCTTCTGGGGCAAAATTTCTTAATTTTGCCAGTAACAGAATAACAAAAACAGCCAACAGAGAACCAAGGAAGGCAAAAATAGTTACCAGGTATGGATTGTTAATGAATATTTTTCCGGTACTCTCTGCTCCTCCTATGCCGAATAAAATAATAGCAAAGGCAGCCCCAAACATTGCGCCATGGGATATTCCAATGGTATATGGGGAAGCCAGGGGATTTCTTAGGGTGCATTGCATTACTGCCCCGGAAACTGCCAGCGATATGCCAGCAATGATAGCTGCTAATATCCTGGGCAGGCGAATATTCCAAATAATTAACCCCGTTGTCTCTTCTCCCTGGCCTATCAAGACCTGGTATATCTGGCTCAAGGAGAGCTGATATCCTCCTATTGATAGAGAGAATAAGCTAAATAAGAATAGGAAGGTTATCAAGACACTCCCCAATATTATTTTATTTCTATTCAATTGAGTATATTTCTGGATTACATTTTGATTCAAATTTTCCTCAATCCTTGAACAGGCTCGTCCTAATTGCTGAATGCTTTAAATTTTTCTTTTATTTTATAGTAAGCGTTTTCCCCGCTGTCTCCGTAAAATTTATTAAAGATTTCCACGCCTTTTTGGTCAACATCAATATCCTGGAATGCCTCCGGATACATTAACTTCCCTACATAATAGGCATCAACAATCGCATTTTCTTTATTATAAGAATACCAACAGAAAGGCAACACATAATACACTTTATTTTCCTGGATTGCCTTAAGCTCTTTAAAAGGACTGGTCTGTAATTCATTTTCTATAATACCTAAGGATACCGGGGATATAACTATCACATCCGGATTCCAGCCAACTAAAGCCTCTTTATCAATATTGACTCCGGAACTCATCTCGGATAATTCATGAGCTACATTCGGTACATTGACCCAGTTAAAGGGCGGCCACTGGGGATCAGTTGCTGTCATCCCGTGAGAACCGTAGAAAGCCCTTCCAGCAATATAGGCCGTTAATTTTTGCTCATCGGAAATATCCCTGGTGCGTTCGTTTAAATCCTGTTTATAGTACTCTATGATATTGATTAATTCTTCTGCCCGTCCTTTATTACCCAGAGCTTCACCGATAATCTTTAAAGATTGGTAAAACAGCTCATCCTGTTTAGGTGTACCAATAGGATTGGTATATACAGCAATAACCGGGATTTTGGTTTTGTTTTGTAAGTCATCCGCCTTTTGTGGATCGCTTGCTCCCATAAAAATAATATCCGGATTTAATTGGATAATTACCTCATGGTTAAACCCGCTTCCGCCTACCCCGACATTAACTACCGGTAAATCGTACAATTCAGGAAAAGCCAGCATGTATGGCAGATCAGAACCTTGCGGAGCTCCCTTTTCGTCCGTTTCAGCTTTCTCGCGGTATTCAATCCCCACAACTTTGTCTGCTACATCAAAAGAAAGAACCTCTCTTAATGAACAGCCTACAGCCAAAATTCTGTTGATTTCCTGGGGAATCATCACTTCCCGACCCAGGGTATCGGTTATCTGATTATCAGATGCCAGGCAATCAGAAGCAAAAATACTGACAAGTAGCAGACTCACAAAAACAATAAGAAACTTTTTTTTAAATAACATCACAAACCTCCAAATATTATTTTATATCGTGTTACTTTTTTAAAAATTGTAACACTAAAATAAAAAAAAAGAAACTCCTTTATGGTATCTTTTAAAAATTTTTATTAATAAAAAGATGAGATAAGGAAAATTTCCGGTAGAGCAGGGATTGTCATCATTTATCTCTATAGCTGCTCCTAGAGCTCCGAATTTGATTCCAGCACACAATAAATAACCCCTGAAAATTAAAACTAATCTCCTGGGAAATATAATTAACCATTTGAGCTTCCTGATTTCCCCATCCAGTTAATCTGGCCATTAAGCCAAAGGTTAAAGCAAGACCCCTGCCAGAAGAACTCCTCTATTTTTCATTCTTCTTGTCACTTCCAGATACCTGACAGAAATTATACATTCCACATGATTTGCACATAGGTTTACCATTAGAACATTTAAATATTCTGCGATAAAGGTAATAACCACTTAGCAAGCCAATAATAATTAAAATTACATTATCCATAAAACTTTCACTCCCTTGTTTCCCCGCCTATTTAAATATAGCCCTCACTTCAGCATCCCCGGCTAATAATTTGATTGCTAACCATCTGGGATTATATTTTGAAAGCCTGTCATCAGTTGAAATCTTTTGCTCTAACTCCTGTATAATGGATTCTATATTTTGACCATAATCAACTCTAAGGGAATTTTGGTATTTTTCTTTATTAATACAGGCATTAAATATAGCCTGTCTCAATTCTTCTTTCCCCTTCCCTTTTTGGGCAACTGTAGGCACTACCGGTACTCCAAGCTCTTCACTAAGTTTGTTTGTATTGATTTCAAAACCTCTGCCCTTGGAAACATCCATCATATTTAAAGCAATAACCATAGGAATACCCATTTCCAGAAGCTGGAAAGACAAAATGAGATGGCGTTCCAAATTGGAAGCATCTGCAGTATTTAGTACCAGATCAGGATTTTCGTTTATTAAAAAGTTGCGGGCAACTCTTTCTTCTAAACTGTATGAAGTCAGGCTATAGGTTCCGGGTAAATCAATCAATTTGATCCTCTGCCCCTGATAAGAATAAATACCGATCTTTTTCTCCACTGTAACACCGGGATAATTAGCCACAAATTGCCTGGCTCCAGTCAACATATTAAAGACAGTAGATTTACCGGAATTAGGTTGGCCTGCTACTGCAACAATATATTCTTGTTTGTTTTTATTCATAAAACATTCACCTCGATATGTTTAGCTTCAGAGTGACGAATACTCACATTGTAACCCCTGATTTCCAGTTCAACCGGATCAATTAAGGGTGCATTGCGTAACACCTCTATCTCAACACCTGGAATAAAGCCCATGTCTGTTAATCTCTGTCCTGTAGCACCACCTATATCAACATCAATTAATTTACACTTTTGACCAGGTTTTAATTGGTCCAAGTAGAATACTTTGTTTTTTGACATAGAAAAATTTCCTCCTCTATCTTCTCTCTTCAATCATAATTTTGTTGGCCACTCCCTGACCAATAGCCAAAGAAGTATTGTTTATATTGACCAAAAAAGGGCCTGGCCTACCAGGGGTAATTATTTCGATTTCTGATCCTTCAACAATGCCCATATCGTATAAATGTTGAGAAAAACCTCTTCCACCATAAACCCCGGCTAAAACCACCCTGCCTTTTTGCCCTGCTTTAAGTTGAGCCAATGGTATAATTCTAGATTGATTAAACATTATTCTCCGATTCTCCATTTCTTGGTTGTTTATATAGTTAATAAAAATTCTCTATTGAATTACAGATTATCATTAACTTCACCCGTTTTATTTTTAATAAAACCCATTAAGATCATTACGATGATTGCCAAAACATAAAACCAGATAACAGCCTGTATACCAGTAAGGCCTAACAAACTCCCTCCACTAAAAATCAGCACTGCAATAATGAAACCCAAAATAATGGGATAAAAAGTAGCAAAGAGCATCCATTTTGTGCTACCGGTTTCCAATCGTACAGCCAATAGTGTGGGAATACATGGCGGATACATGGCCATAAACAACATAATGGCAAGTGCATGTAGTGGAGTCCATCCTGTTTCTTGTTCGGTAACTTTCTGTTCCAAACTTGCCCCTTCATCCGATTTATAGATACTGCCTAAAGTTGCCACACTGCTTTCTTTTGCTGCAAATGAACTAATTAAGGCAATATTAACTCGCCAGTTAAACCCGGCATATTTGGTTATCGGTTCCAATTTACTACCAATAAAACCAAGGACACTGCTAACAATAGTCTTGTCGTGTATCTCGCCTCTTATTTCTTTTCTGCCTCGTTCAAGCTGAGTAAATGCCCTGGACACCTGCATGGCCTCTTTCTCCCTGGTAAGTTCCCCCTCTTCTCTATATACACCTCTATTGGCAATGATATAAAAATCCTCGTTTCTTTCCCTAAACTTTTGATCAATTATTTCTTCCTCTTTTTTGGTATCTGTACCCCGTTTTGCCAAACTGTAATCATTGTAATAATTAATATATCTTTCTAAATTATCTCCTGAAAGCACATCGCGATAAGGAGAGTCTTCCCCTATATTATGATAAAATTTCTCAACAACCTGATTCATTTGTGATTGATAATTACTTCTCAATTCTTGATTAATGCCAGGAAAGTTTGTCAAAACAAACACCAAAATCATGACTACCACAACCACAGTGATAATCTTTTTGATAAATAACCATAATCTCTCAATACATCTTCTTAAAACACCGCTAATGGTAGGTAAATGATAGGGAGGCATCTCCAAAACAAAAGGTGCTTGTTCTTTGTTCTTTAGAATCGTTAACGATAATAGTTTACTGACACTAAGCGCAATAATCAATGTGATTGTAGCCATAAAAAATATAGCAAAACCTTGATACTGGACAAAAAATATGCCAATTAGAAGAAGATACAAGGGAGTCTTAGCCGCACAGTTCATAAGCGGAACGACAAGAATTGTTGCCAATCGAGCCCTCTCATCCTTTATTCCCCTGGTAGCCATAACACCCGGAATAGCACAACCACCAACAAACACACCCCCTAGGACAAGAGGGAATAATGACTGCCCATGTAACCCAAAATGACGAAAAACCCGATCCATAATAAAAGTCATTCGAGGTATATAGCCAACATCTTCCAGAACAGCTACCAAGGTAAATAGGATAGCAAAAATAGGAATATAATTTAAAACAGCCAGAATGCCGTCAACCACACTAAGGGTCATGGAACGTAATAGCGGATCGAAAAGCAAGCCTTCCGGTGGAAGAATTGAAGCAACTGTATCTCTAAATGAAGCAAGAATAGGCCAAGTATAATTGGTTATCTTGTAACCTTGAACAATACTAAAATGATATAAGAGATATATAATACCTAAGAGAATAATCGGGCCAAAATATCTATTTAAAACAATTCTGTCAATTTTACTGGTTAAGGGTTTTTGCCCTTTTTTAGTTTGCTTTATACATTTTGAAGCAATTTGCATCGCTCTTTTGTTATACTGCAGGGAAATAATCCTTTCGGGGTCTTTCCCTTCTTTCTCTTTGATTTCTTCTCTTTTTTTCTCAACATAATCCATGAAGTTCCTATCCATATAATAATTCCCCTTTTTGACATAGACATTCAATTGATAACCTTAAAAGAACATCTTGTATAAAGAAAGCGTCTCTATACAAGATGTTCTGCCAACTATTTTCTAACAAAACAATAAAATTATTTCATATCATAGGCTTTAACCCACATAACTGCTCCCATTTCATGGTCCTTGCCATCAATCTCCTCTCCTTCCATTAGAGCAGCAAATCCCCACCAGCCAGATTTCGGGATACCATAGGAAAAAACACCGTTTTCATCTGCCCTAATTAACTGAGTAATGTGGGCATCAGAAGGAAATTCCTGCTCTTCCCCTGCCAAACCGCTGAATGATTGGGAATTTAATCTTTCAACTTCAACCTCAGCATAAGGAACCGGTTTACCATCCATTTTCACAACACCCTGGAAGACATTTCCGGTCCAGAGGCCATAAGGTTTATTAAGTGGTATAATTTCTGCCTGTAAACCAAGTTCTGCATCCCAGTCTGTAGGCATCCCCAGATTATTTACAACAACTTTGGTGATCTGCGTAATATATTTGTCCTCAGTTGATTCATAATAAGGGGCGGGTACTAAATAAAATAAGAAATCTCCAAAACCTTTAGCATCAAAAGAGGTTTCCCACGCATCTCCGCCATAAAAAGTGAAAGACTTAAGAGTATCGGTTAAATCCACTTCTTTTCCCTTATGCAATACACCAAATGATTCTGGTTTTTCCATATCCATGGTGTGGGAGGCTTCACTGGGATGGGTAAATATCAACTGGATTCCCAATTCTGTATCTTCTCCATCATTAATAAGATCATCTGAAGGCAAGATCAGCTGGAAATGCGCTGATGCGCTAAGAGTAGTGCCTATTATCAACATAATTACTACAAACAAAACAATAAATTTTTTCATTAAACTATCTCCTTTTTATTATTATTTTTCTTATCATTCTATTCACTAAGGAATTCTTTTTCTTCATCTGTTAATTCCGGTCCATCCTTTTCAACGGTATGTCCCGGGCCTGCGTTAAGCACCACCAGATATTCTCCTTCTGGTTTTGGTAAATTCAGTGAACTATATTCATCCAAGGTACTTCTAAAGATAATAAGCTGATTCTCCTGATACATTTCAGGTTGAAGTTTGCTAAAATCCACTTTTTCGCCTTGTTCATTAAAAGCAACTTCATTGCCTTCAATCTTGATAAGCTTAGAAATTGGCGATTCGTCTCCTTTTTCAGCAATATACTTTAGATATGTATTACGTAAACTTAGATAATTTTCATTAGTAAAGATCAGCTCAAGATACTTATCTCTGATTTCGGTATCATCTGTAAAAGATCTCTCTGCTACCAACAATATTTCGACTCCAGAGGCAGAAGATCCATCGGAATAACCGCCTTCCAAATAAATCGTGCCATCACCATAGTCTTCTACGTAAAGCATAGGTGTATGCGCATTAGCTGATATAGTTAATAATATACCTATAACTACAGCTGTTAATAAAAAACTCACTTTTCTAAACATTTACAAAACTCCCTTCTTTTTTTTATTTGCTTAAATACTGCGATTTATATTAAGTTCTTGCAGTATC
>CAYWJZ010000036.1:4583-8905 GCA_964458635.1 uncultured Atribacterota bacterium | reverse complement strand
AAATTATGGCTAAACAGTTTTTATTTGATGAAAACGCTAGAAATGCACTGAAAAAAGGTGCAGATACTTTAGCTGAAAGTGTAAAAATTACCCTGGGACCCAAGGGTAGAAATGTAGTATTAGAGAAAAAATATGGTTCTCCTACTATAACCAATGACGGAGTGACAATTGCCAGAGAAATAGAAGTAGAAGATCCCTTTGAAAATATGGGTGCCCAGTTTGTGAAAGAAGTTGCTACTAAAACAAATGATATCGCAGGTGACGGAACTACAACCGCAACCGTGCTGGCTCAGGAAATTCTCCATGAAGGTTTAAGAAATGTTGCAGCCGGTGCAAACCCCATGATGTTAAGAAGAGGTATTAACAAAGCTGTTGAAAAAGCAGTTGAAGAAATTAAAAAGTTAAGTATCGAAATTAAAGATAAAGAATCAATTGCAAATGTTGCATCTATTTCTGCTGCTGATCGTGAAATCGGTAACATTATAGCCGATGCCATGGAAAAAGTTGGTAAAGATGGTGTTATTACAGTTGAAGAATCCAAAACTATGGGTACAACTCTGGATGTTGTAGAAGGAATGCAATTTGACAAAGGATATATTTCTCCATATATGGTAACCGATGCTGAGAGAATGGAAGCTTTACTGGAAGATCCTTTGATTTTAATTACAGATAGCAAAATCAGCAATATGAAAGGCTTGCTTCCTATTTTAGAAAAAGTAGCCCAGATGAGTAAACCTCTGTTTATTATTGCCGAAGACATTGAAGGTGAAGCCCTGGCAACTCTGGTAGTCAATAAAATCAGAGGAACATTAAATTGTGTTGCCGTGAAGGCTCCAGGATTTGGTGACAGAAGAAAAGAAATGCTGGCCGATATTGCCGCAGTAACCGGTGGCCAGGTTATTTCAGAAGAGGTCGGCTTAAAGTTAGAGAATGCTGATGTTGAGATGCTGGGAACTGCCCATCAGGTAAAGGCAAATAAAGAAGAAACCATCATTGTTGGTGGTAAAGGTAATGTTGATGACATTAAAAAGAGAGAAGCCCAGATCAGAGCTCAGATTGAAGAAAGTGATTCAGATTATGATAAAGAAAAATTACAGGAAAGATTAGGCAAATTAGTCGGTGGTGTGGCAGTCATCAATGTTGGTGCAGCTACAGAAACTGAGCTAAAAGAGAAGAAGCATCGTGTAGAAGATGCCCTTTCTGCTACCAAAGCAGCCGTGGAAGAGGGAATCGTTGCCGGTGGCGGAACGGTCCTCTTGAATATTATACCGGCTTTGGATAAATTTAAATTGGATGGTGATGAGCAGATTGCCGTGAAGATTATTCGCAAAGCTTTAGAAGAACCGACTAAACAGATTGCTAAAAATGCCGGTTTTGAAGGCTCTGTCATAGTAGAAAAATTAAGAAATGAGAAAAAAGGAATTGGCTTTGATGCTGCCTTGGGTGAATTTGTAGACATGGTTAAAAAGGGAATTGTTGACCCGACAAAGGTAACCAGATCTGCCCTACAGAATGCCGGAAGTATTGCCGGAATGGTTTTGACTACTGAATGTTTAATTGCCGATAAACCAGAAGAAAAGAAGGAATCACAAGGTATGCCCGGAGGCGGTGGCGGAATGCCAGGCGGAATGGGCGGAATGCCAGGCGGAATGTACTAAAATAGAGTTTGAATCGTTTGCAATAGCCAATAGGTGCTATCAAAAAACGAATAAAAAAAATGCAAAAAAGAAAGCCTCTGCATTTAGAAGCAGAGGCTTTCTTTTTTGTCAAAAATTACTTTTCAAAATCTTAATATCTAAAGTTTTTTAGATAATTCATCCACAGGGTAATAAGGTAGACCAAATGTATCAGCTACTGGCTTGTAGGTTACTTTACCGTCTACTATGTTTACTCCTCTGGCGATAGCTGGCTTGCTGATCATGGCTTTCTGATAACCAATATTAGCGATTTCTAAGGCATAGGGTAAAGTAGCATTAGTCAAGGCAAAGGTAGAGGTTCTGGCAAAGGCTCCCGGCATATTAGTTACACAGTAGTGAAGTACCCCATGCAACTTATAGGTTGGGTTAGTATGTGATGTAGGTTTGCTGGTCTGGATACATCCACCCTGGTCAATGGCCACATCAACAATAACTGAATTGTTGGGCATTAATTTAATCATTTCTTCAGAAACAACCTTGGGGGCAGCAGCTCCAGGAATTAAAGCAGCACCGATCAAGGCATCTGTATCCTTGATTTCCTCCTCAATATTATGTTGATTAGAAACAAGAAAATTAACGTTTTTGGGCATAATTTCATCAAGGTATTTCAGGCGTTTTACACTGATATCTAAAATAATAACATTTGCTCCAATTCCGGCAGCTACCTTGGCTGCATTTGTCCCGACTGTTCCCCCGCCAATAACCACAACCTTGGCTGGCTTAACACCGGGAACACCTCCCATAAGAACACCGCGACCACCAGAGGGAAGGGCTAAATAATGAGCAGCAATATGCCCAGCCATTTTTCCGGCAACTTCACTCATAGGTGCCAATAAAGGCAGTTCTCCATTTTCTGTTTGAACTGTTTCATATGCAATACAGATACAATGTCGGTCTATCATGGCCTGGGTTAATTCTTGGGATGCGGCAAAATGGAAATAAGTAAAAACAACCTGGCCAAGTTTGATAAGTTGGTATTCGCTCGGCATAGGTTCTTTCACCTTTAATATCATGTCTGCCTGTTCAAATATTTCTTCAGCTGTATCCAAAATAGAGGCACCAGCATCCCGGTATTCCTGGTCTGTTATTTCAATTCGTTCTCCGGCTGATTTTTGAATAATTACTCGGTGTTTCTTTTGTATAAAAGCCTTTACGCCCGCAGGTGTAATAGCAACCCTGTTTTCGTTATTTTTAATCTCTTTAGGTATACCGATAATCATAGCTATGAGGGTCCTCCTTCTAAGTTATTGGGTGAGGAGGCTAAATCATCACCCTTGATAAACGATATTATATGCTCAACATTTCTGGATTAGAAAAGTATTCTTTAACCTGTTCAGCCATTACCCCGCTTAACAATAACAAACCAATCAAATTTGGTATAGCCATTGCACCGTTTAGGGTATCAGTGAGAACCCAAACAAAAGGAACTTCCACTATTGAACCGAGAAAGGCAACAATAACAAATAGCCAGGCATAAGGCATAACAACGGAAGGGCCAAAAATAAAACGAGAACATTGCTGACCATAGTAACACCAGGTGATTATGGTAGAATAACCAAATAATAGTGAGCCAAGTGCGACAATAGGCCCACCTATACCTCCTAATACGGTAGAAAAGGCATGAGCAGTCAGCTGGGTACTTGTATGCCCGGTCCCCAATGAATCAGTCAAAAGTATAACTAAAGCGGTCATGGTACAAATAATCAGGGTATCGATCATTACATCAATCATAGCAATGGAACCCTGCCTCACCGGATGTTTTGTTCTGGCAACCGCATTGGCTATACTCCCACTACCTAAACCGGCCTCATTGGAGAAGATACCACGGGCAACCCCAAAGCGCATAGCCTGGGCGACGGTTGCACCGGCAAAACCGCCGAATGCAGCTTTTCCCGTAAAAGCACTCCTGAATATTTCGCCAATGGCCCAGGGAATCAAATTTATTCTTGAAATAATAATAATCATTGCTCCGAGAATGTAAAAAATTGCCATAAAAGGAACCAGTCTTTCGGTCACTTCACCGATTCGCTTAATTCCCCCGATTACTACTAGCCAGACAAGAAAAGTTATGACAATCCCGGTTACGATTTGCGGTATGCCAAAAACGCTATTTCCCACCAAAGCCATGGAATTTGTCTGTACCATATCACCGATTCCAAAAGCAGCTATAGCTCCAAATAAGGCAAAGATCAAGCCTAACCATTTTTGACCCAATCCTTTTTCTATAAAATACATTGTACCGCCTGCCAAGGCACCGTCTTTATCCTTGATGCGATATTTCACACCCAATGCAGCTTCACATAATTTAGTAGCCATCCCTACTAAAGCAATCAGCCACATCCAGAGAACTGCACCAGGGCCTCCCGAAGCAATAGCAGTTGCAACACCGGCAATATTTCCATTACCTACGGTGGCAGCAAGTGTAGCAGTTAGTGCCTGAAAGGGGGTAATTTCTCCTTGGTCCTTTTCACTTTTATCTTTCTTTGTGAACCCACTAAAGATTAGTTTCCAACCATGTCCAGAATGTTTAAATTGTGGGAATCCCAATCGTATTGTTAAGAAGAGACCTGTGCCAGCCAGGATGATTAGCATAGGTGGTCCCCAGACAAAATCACCAACAATTGT
>CAYWJZ010000036.1:0-4483 GCA_964458635.1 uncultured Atribacterota bacterium | reverse complement strand
GGTAATAAGAAAGGCAAAGAAACTACTTCCGCTTTAACCGGTCGGTTTCTGATGATAATATCTACCTGTGTAGCTGTCTGGGTATAGGGCAAATCTAATAATGCCATAGCATAAACTTTTTTTAAGGAGGGACAGTAATTTCCGGAGGTAATAAAACCTATTTCCTTGCCTTCTTTCTGTACAGCCATTTTGTTTCTCGGTATTCCTCCCTGGGGAACGAAAAGGCCAACTAATTTTCTACTAACTCCCTGTTCTTTAATTTTTGATAATCTTTCTTTACCAATAAAGTTTTCTTTCTCGAATTTAACTGCCCAACCCTGACCTGTTTCCAGTGGATTAATATTTTCGTTAATATCATTACCATACAGCCAGTAAGCAACTTCAAAACGGGTAGTATCCCTTGCTCCTAATCCACATGGTTTGATACCAAAGTTTTTGCCTTCCTGTAGTGTATTATTCCAGATCTCTATGATGTCTGAACTATTAAAAGTATAGACTTCAAAGCCATCTTCACCGGTGTACCCGGTACGGGAAATCAAGATATCTTTTTCAAAAAGCGTACCATAGGTAAATTTAAATCTCTTTAATTCTGATAGAGGTAGTTCACCTTTAAAAAATGGCGTTAATGTTTTTTCAGCCAGAGGACCCTGGATTGCTGCTTCACCATATTGTTTGCTTTTATTGAGTATATTAACATCAAAGTTTTTACTTTGTTCGCGGATCCATTGCTCATCTTTCTCGGAGTAATTGGGAGATGCATTAACGACTAAGAGAATAAACCGGTGGCTTATCTTGTAGACAAAAAGATCGTCTACTTGTCCACCATGGGGATAGCACATCGGGGAATATTTTATGGAGCCATCTTTCATGGTACTGATTTTGTTTGTCAATAAATAATCAGCAAAAGACAGGGCATCAGGACCTTTTATCTCAATTTCTCCCATATGGGAAACATCAAAGATACCCACTTTATCTCTTACCGCATTATGTTCTTCAATAATACCGCTATACTGGACCGGCATGTTAAACCCGTCAAAAGGTATCATGCGGGCATTCAGGCGAACATGTTCATCGTAAAGCGGTGTTTGTAATAAATTATTTTCAGGCATTTTACTCCTCCTGTTTAAAAATCAATATCTTTTTCCTGATAATTCAGTTCATTTTTTAACCTTTGTTCATCATCGTAGGTTAGAATAGCTCTTTTTACTGCCAGGGCATCATTTGTTTGACTGACAGGAGTATGGTGTGGGGCAGACTTTAGAATATCAGGATTATTTTTTGCTTCTTCCGAAATCTTCATCATGATATCTATAAAATCATCCAATATTTCCTTTCCTTCTGATTCCGGTGGTTCGATCATGATTGTTTCTTCAGCATAAGGTTCAAAATGAGGGAAATAAATCGTGGGTGGATGAATGCCGTAATCCATCAATCTTTTGGCTATATGAAGTGTTTTGATTCCGTATTTTTTGTATTCTCGGCCGGTTAGGGTGCACTCATGGCCGCAATATCGGTCATAGGCGGGTTTAAAGTATTTTTTTAACTTTCTCAAAATATAATTGGCATTAATAATACTTATTCTTGAACACTGGTAAAGACTTTCCGGCCCGAGTGAAAGAATCCAAGCAAGAGTCTTAACCAGAACCGGGAAATTACCCCAAAAACTACGGATCATTCCGATGCTTTTATCGTTTCTATAGTTTAAAATATATTGATTGTTTTTGCTGTTGTAATCAATAACCGGTGTGGGAAGATAGGGAATAAGATTACTTTTTACACCTACTACTCCGGCTCCCGGTCCTCCACCTCCATGCGGTGTGGAAAAGGTTTTATGGAGATTGAGGTGAACAACATCAAATCCGGCATCACCGGGGCGTATAATGCCAAGAGAGGCATTGAGATTTGCACCATCATAATACAGTAGTCCACCTTTATCGTGAATAATTTTTTCAATTTCAACAATTCCCTCATCATACAATCCAACCGTATTTGGATTGGTAAGCATTAAGCCCACGGTTTGTTCATCCATGGCCTGTGAGAGGGATTTTAAATCAACTGTACCATTTTCATTTGATTTAATTTCAATGACCTTAAAACCTCCCATAGCGGCAGAAGCAGGATTGGTGCCGTGCGCAGAGTCGGGAATTAAAATTTTATCTCTTTTTTCCTTACGATCCTGAAAGTATTTTCGCATGAGGAGAATTCCTGTTAATTCACCGTGTGCCCCGGAGGCGGGTGCCATGGTATATTGGTCCATTGCCGTTATTTCACATAAGAGTTGATTTAGGTAATACATTATTTCCAGGCTTCCCTGGATTAATTCCGGTGAGGAAAGGGGATGAGCATAGATGAAATTACCTAAAGTAGCAAGTTTCTCATTAATTCTAGGGTTATATTTCATAGTACAGGAACCCAGGGGATACAAACCATCATCAACCCCATAGTTAAATTTAGAAAGTCTGGTAAAGTGTCTGATAACATCAACTTCCGACACTTCTGTTAATTCTTTTTTATCTTTTTCCAGATAATTTTCCGGTAGCAATTCTTCAATATTAATATCCTCAAACAGGTCTTCGGGAAGTGAATAACTAATTCTTCCTGGAACACTTTTTTCAAAGATAAGTTTCATTTTTTCCTCCTTACTGAGACAATAGTTCAGTAATGTGATTTAATTCATCTCTGTTAAATATTTCGGTTACGGCAAAAAGTAAAGTTTTTGCCAGATTCTTATCAGGATATATTGATTGAATGGCAAGAGGGGGTAGAAAGTTGTTTTCCAATAGGATCTGATAAAGATTATCAATATCTCCCTTATATTTAATTAAAAATTCGTTAAAATACGGATACTGAAAAATTTTTTCAAATTTTCCGGTCTTTAATAATTGATTTTCCAAATAATGTGCCTTTTTTGTATTGAGCAGCGAATATTGGTAAATACCCTCTGTCCCCATTATTGATAAGTAGATGTTGGAAGCAATTACGTTCAGGTTATGGTTTGTGCACATGTTCGAAGTTGCTTTTTCTCTTCTAATGTCCTGTTCGCGGGCTCTGAAAGTCATAACAAAAGATCTTTTGCCATCCTTGTCTTTTGTTTCACCGGCAATTCTACCGGGTAATTGGCGGATATGTTGTTTTTTGGTAGCCAGAAATGCATTGTGTGGTCCTCCGAAATTTAATTCAATTCCAAAGGATTGTGAGTTTCCGGCAACAATATCAACATCCATATTGCCTGGAGCTTTTAAAATGCCAAGAGAGAGGGCTTCTGCAATAACGTGGATAAGCATAGTATTGTTTTCATGTACTACCTTGGAAATTTTATCGATATTTTCAATACCCCCCATAAAATTAGGACTTTGGATTAAAACAGCAGCAGTATCATCATTTAAAGATTGTTTTATTTGCTCAATAGGAGTTAATCCATTCAGGAAAGGTATTTCCTTGATTTTAATACCATGTGGAGCAAGGTAAGTTTTGATGGTTTCCCGATAGTGTGGATGAACCAAAGAAGAGATAATAATACTGCTTTTGTGAGTAAGCCTTAAGGCCATCAATGCTGCCTCCGCTGCAGCCGAAGCCCCATCGAAAATAGAGGGGACAACTACTTCCATTTTGGTTAATCTGGAAATATAACTCTGGTATTCAAACATAGCCTGTAATGTTCCTTGGCTTAGTTCAGGCTGGTAAGGTGTATAACAGGTCCAGAATTCTTCTCTTTGCAAGAGAGCTTTTTCAGCTTCCGGTATAAAATGACGATAGGCGCCAGCTCCGAGCAATGGTTTCATTTTATAGAAATTGGCGTTTTTTTGGGCTATTCTGGATATTTTTTCTTCCAGCTCAGTTTCAGACAGGGCAGGAGGTAGGTTCAGTTTTCTTTCTAGTCTAAGCTTTTCGGGAATATTTTCGATTAATTTATCAAAAGAAGATACCCCTATATCTTTTAACATTTCCCTTTGTTGTTCTTCTGTTGAGGGAATATATCTCATATTAATCACCCCTGTTTTTTTTATTCTTTGCGATAATCAGAATATTCAGAAGCATTCATTAATTCATCGATTTCTTCTGAATTATCCATTTTTATTCTGGCAAACCAGCCATTACCATAGGGATCCTGATTGATAATTGACGGTTCATCAACAATATTTTGATTAATTTCTATAATCTCACCACTGATAGGAGAATAAACATCAGATACTGCTTTAACGGATTCAACGGTAGTTAACACATCTCCCTTGCTGACAACATCTCCTTTTTTTATATTTTCAACATAGACGATATCTCCTAACTGGTCCTGGGCATAATCCGTGATGCCAATTGTCCCGATACCATTTTCTACCTTTAACCATTCATCATTTTTACTGTAGTACAGATCTTCACTTATTTTGCTAGACATATTTTTTACCTCCAAATATGTTAATATTAATTAATGAATTGTACTAATTTCGAGTCGTGTTAACAGTTTAGCTTAAAATTAACTTAAAAAAAC
>CAYWJZ010000035.1:0-8983 GCA_964458635.1 uncultured Atribacterota bacterium | reverse complement strand
CCAATATTACTCTGGAAAAATAGTATTCCCATGTTGGGCAATAATAAGAAATTCTTACTTATTAGAAGTTTTACCGGATTTATTGCAATTTCATCAATATATTTTGCTTACCCAAACATGTTACTGGGAGATGCCGTTACAATAAAAGAGTTATTCCCTATTTTTGTCCTAATATTATCTACATTCTTCTTAAAGGAAAAAATATTTTGGAAACAAATTCCCTTAATTTTTTTGGCTTTTATTGGTGTTGTTATGATTATTAAGCCTGGCTTAAATTCTTACCTGCTACCCTCAATGATTGCCCTAAATGGATCTTTTTTCTTTTCGGTTTCACAAGTTATATTACGTCATTTAAGACACACAGACCACCCTTTAGTTATTATTAGTTATCTTGGCTATACAAATGGAATACTGGGGCTAGCTATTATACTCCTGCAAAAATCATTTGTTTTTCCTGATACAAAAAACCTTATTCTACTCATATCTATTGCAATAATTGCCCTGATAGCTTCTTATGGTTTTGCTAAGGCATATAGTATGGCACAGGCAAGTTTTCTTTCTTTCTATATGTATTCTGAAATAATATTTGCAACAATGTTAGGGATTTTATTTCTCGAAGAAATACCAGATGTCCTGAGTATCTTAGGAGCTCTTTTGATTATACTAACAGGAATTATAAATTTTAAAATTAAGCTCAAATATGAACAAGAACATTTAGAATGTTTTTTAGAGTAGATACCCACGGGTATATCCCGTAGGTATCTAGGTAGATCTTTTAATTTACCCCTATTTTGTTTAATTTAATCAGCTTCAAGGCTGATTTCTCTTGGTTTCTTTTCCGGTTTTTTGGGCATAGTTATCTCAAGTATTCCATTTTTAAATTTGGCTTTAATCTTATCCTGGTCAACTTCTGTAGGCAGAGAAATAGTTCTAGAGTATGTTCCATAGACCCGTTCACAACAATAATAATCCTCTTTTTTAGTTTCTTTATCTTTTTCTATTTCTCCCTGTATGGTAAGGTTATTCTCATTAAGTGATATTTTAACATCCTTTTTTTCTACTCCTGGCAATTCAACTCTAGCAACTAATTTATCTTTCTTGTCAATTAGGTCAGTAGCCGGAGCCCAGATACCTCCCTCTTCCCAGCTTCTTCTTCTGTTAGAACCTGATCTGCTCACGGCATCAAAAAATTCATCAAAAAAACCACGCATTAAGTTTTCTCTTGGGTCCCAACGAATTAAGTCCATTTCAAAAACCTCCTATCCTATTATAAAAATCTACTTAAAATATTCATGCAAAATAGTCCAATAGCATTTTCAAGGAATTCTTTATCATGTTTATTTCTTCATCTGAAAAATTGTTTTGAATATTTTTTTCTAATTCTTTTTGATTTTTTATGATTTTTTTCTTCACCTCCCTACCTTTATTAGAAAGTGTTATAACCACCGAACGACGATCATAATTACTCGTTTTGCGGATAACATAACCTTTTCGAACCAAATTATCAATTACACGGCTACTTCTTGACGGAGATAAATCCATAACTTTTGCCATTTTCTGGCAGGTCATTTCCTCTCCGTTTTTTTGTGTCATAAGACAACGGTATTCTGCAATAGAAAGATTGCAAACCATACGTATATGTTCGTAATCAAGTGCCTTATTTAATTTTAGTTTTACAATTAAGTTGAGTATATTATCTGACATTTTCTCCTTTTTATGTTAGTAACATTATTTGTTAATAGCATCTATGTCTATTCTTATTTTATATGAAAAATTATTATTTTGTCAATATCTATTTTCAAATTTTAAATTTGTCATTTACAGTAATTTTTAGAAAAATATTTGTGCAAGTTTTCTGTTATCAATCTTAGAAGATTATTTTGATTTTATATATTTTAGAATAAGACTGTTTGTTGAACTATCATGTTGGGAAGTAGCTGCACTTTTACTTTCAATTTCAGCTATTATCCTTGCTGCCAATGACTTACCCAGCTCAACTCCCCACTGATCAAAGGAATCTATTTTCCAGATAATTCCCTGAGTAAATACACTATGTTCATATAATGCGATCAATTTTCCCAATGTGGCCGGAGATAATTTTTCCAGTATAATCATACTGGAAGGACGGTTTCCTTCAAAGACACGATGTGAAATTAAATCTTCAGAAGCTCCTTCTCTTTTTACTTCCTGTTGTGTCTTGCCAAAGGCGAGGGCTTCTGCCTGGGCAAAAACATTAGCTATAAGTAAGTCATGATGAACATCCATTCGATAAATCGGGTATGTAAAAGCAATAAAATCACAGGAAAGAAGTTTGGTACCCTGGTGAATTAATTGATAAAAGGAATGTTGGCCATTAGTGCCGGGTTCACCCCAATATATTGGTCCGGTTTGATATGCTACCCTACTCCCGTCAAGAGTAACATATTTACCGTTGCTTTCCATAGTAAGCTGTTGTAGATATGCCGGGAAACGTTTTAAGTATTGTTCATATGGTAATACTGCTACTGTTTGTGTTTCAAAAAAATTATTGTACCAGATTCCCAAAAGTCCCATTATTACAGGTATATTTCTTTCAAAAGGAGTTTTCCAAAAATGTTCATCTATCTGGTGAAAACCATTAAGCATGGCATGGAAATTTTCAGGGCCAATGGCAATCATGGTTGATAGACCAATTGCTGAGCATAAAGAATATCGACCCCCAACCCAATCCCAAAATTCAAACATATTTTCAGGATTGATGCCAAATTCTTTCACTTCAGCAATATTGGTAGAAACAGCCACGAAATGTCTCGCTACAGCTCTCCCATCTTTCAATTTATGGAGTACCCACTCTCTGGCTGTCCGTGCATTGGTCATAGTTTCCTGAGTGGTAAAACTTTTGGAAGAAATGATAAATAATGTCTCTTCAGGATCAAGGTCATAAGTAGTTTCTCTAAAATCAGTTCCATC
The DNA here is from genome assembly GCA_964458635.1 of uncultured Atribacterota bacterium. Classification (GTDB taxonomy): domain Bacteria; phylum Atribacterota; class Phoenicimicrobiia; order Phoenicimicrobiales; family Stramentimicrobiaceae; genus CAYWJZ01. The sequence goes on along the minus strand of CAYWJZ010000035.1, from coordinate 6,034 downwards.
AATATTAGAAATAAAACGAAAATGTAAATTACGCTCACTATAGGAACGTAAAGCTTCATAAGCCATCACGGGACCTAAATCAGATCCCCCGATGCCAATATTTACAATATTTCGAATTGGTTTATTTGTATACCCTTTTAATTTACCTTTTCGTACTTTGTTGGAAAAAACGGTCATTCTATCCAATACCTTATGTACCTTTGGTATAACATTCTCACCATCTACTATAATTGATTTACCTTTTGGAGTACGTAATGCAACATGTAAAGCTGGGCGTTTCTCGGTAACATTAATTTTTTCTCCCTGAAACATCGCATTTATTGAGTCTCTCAATTTTGATTCTTCTGCTAATTGCAGTAATAACTGAATTGTTTTATTAGTAATTCTATGTTTGGAATAATCAAAATAAATTCCCAAATCTTCTATGACCATTCTTTCTCCTCGTTTGGGATCCTCAGAGAAAAATTTACGTAAATGAAAATTTTTTATTTTCTGGTAATGATCTTTTAGCAATTTCCAGGAATTACATCCATCATTTAATTCATTTTCTTTGTTTTCCATCTCAATATTTCCTCCTCACCGTTTAATATGTTTCTTTCTTTTTTTACTTAAATGTGTTTCAATCCGCTAAATAAACCCTATATTTCTTTCTTTATATTTCATTTTAACAATTTAAGGTTACTTTAGCTACAGATGTCAGAAATAAAATGGGTTTTATAAAAGCCATAAAGGTAATAAGGTAATGGGTTTGGTGTAAGAAATTCAAAAATGATGGAAAATATTGGCAGAATGGCCTCTTTCCAGACAAGAGTCTATTCTTTTGTACTAATAATTTATTATATGACAATAATTTCTTAATATTTTATAAAATTATTTTTTCCGTTTTTTTATTATTCTCAAACGGAAAATCCTCAAACAAAACTGTTCCCCCTTCCGTAGAGGGGGGGGAACCTGGATCTACACATTGCCATAATCTTCCTTTGATACCTATTTTTTAAATCCACACCCAGTCTAACCGCAAATACGGCAAGCAGGTAATTCCTTTTTCATTTCACAATTTCTCCTTTAAATTTTTTAATTATTCAATTTTTTTTAAACTCATTTTCTTTTTTTACTAATATCAACAATTTCGTTATATTGTGTTAAGAATTTTCAGAAAAGCTATATGATTGGATTGTTTTATCTCTAGATTTATTTCTTAAAAACTTCACTTATTAATCCATTAAAAAACCTCCGTTTACATCTATAATTTCTCCGGTTATAAAATTAGCACCTTCTGAGAGCAAAAATAAAACTGTTGCAGCTACTTCTTCCGGTTTACCCAATCTATGTAAAGGTATAGCATCAGTGATCTTTTTTCTTTTCTCTTCAGACCATTCCGAGCTCATCTCTGTCTCAATAGCATGAGGGGCAACGGCGTTTACAGTAACATTGTAGGATGCCATTTCTCTGGCAAAGGTCTTGGTTAACCCGTCTACTGCTGATTTTGATGGACCATATCCAGGAGCAGAGGTAATATCACCAAGCTTGCCTGCAATCGATGAAATGTTCACTATTTTTCCTTTTTTTTGCTTTTTCATAATTTGAGAAACAAACTTGCAGAATATAAACGGCCCCCGGGAGTTAATCGTAAAGACATCATCCCAATCTGAAATATTGATTTCTTCTCCTTTGCGTCTCCTGATAATCCCTGCATTATTTACCAATACATCTATTCTCTGATATTCAATAACAATTTCATTAACCACTTTTTCTATGTCCAACACTTTGCCCACATCACAATATTTAAATATATATTGTCCGGATAACATAGAATTATCTTTTTCTAGTGCCTTACCCCTTTTTTCGTCTATATCACAAATGACTGTAATAAAACCATTTTCTACCAAGCTTTTTGCTATTGCTCTACCAATCCCAGTTACCCCACCAGTTATAATTGCGACTTTTTTCATCATTTCCCTCCTTCCTTATTCTTCTGATATTGATTTTATTATAACATCACTATAGTTAATAGAATTAGTTATATAATCCTTATTATTATAATTGTAGCAAGTTTTTCCCAGATACATCAATTACTTTTATCTTGACGGAAACATATGTTTGCTTTATAATAAGTTTATTCAGAACAAAAATATTTTTGATAAGAGGAAATTTTATGACTGATAACGGAGAAATGCTAACTAAAAAACAGAAAACGGCACTTGAATTTATTCGCATCAAGATTCAGGAAACCGGTTATCCACCCACTGTTCGAGAATTATGCGAAGATTTAGGAGTCCATTCTTCCGCTACAGCCTTTAAATACCTGAAAATCCTGGAGAAGAAAGGTTATATCAAGCGAGAGAAAGAAAAAACAAGAGCTATCAGATTAACTCCGCAAACACTTGGCTTGCCACTAGTTGGTAATGTAGCGGCCGGAAATCCTCTACTGGCACTGCAGGAATATACAGAGGTTATTCCTGTGCCGGAAGAACTGGCCGGCAGTGAGGGAAATTTCCTGGTCCGGGTGGAAGGAGACAGTATGCTCGGTGATCATATTCTGGACGGAGATTATATCATAATTCATCCACAAAACAACGCTGATAACGGGGATATTGTGATCGCCCTGGTCAATCAGGAAGAGGTGACAGTCAAGAAATTCTATAAAAACAGGGATAAAATCACTCTGAAACCCTCCAACCCAGCTTACCAACCTATTGTAACAAGTGATATTGCTATTTTAGGTAAAGTTATCGGGATCATTCGTAAATTTAGCGGGAGGAAATGAGAAAAGACCATGCTTTACGTCGGAACTTCTGGTTTTAGTTATCAAGACTGGATCGGCCCTTTTTATCCGGAAAATATCAAAAAAGGAGATATGCTTCATATGTATGCCCGACAGTTTAATACAGTGGAGATCAATTCTTCCTATTACCGTATTCTACCTGCGGCTGTTTTTTATCATCTGCAACACAAAGTACCAGATGGTTTCAAGTTCGTGGTAAAAGCCAATCAGAATATAACCCATATCCGAGAGAACAATCAAAACATCTTTCGAGAATTCAGATTATCTTTACAACCACTCCTGGACAACAATAAATTGGGCTGCATACTGGCACAATTCCCCTACTCTTTTCATTATAATAAAAAAAATCAGGATTATCTTCAGTATTTAAAAGAAAAAATGGACGATCTCCCTTTAGTTATTGAATTTCGCAACAACTACTGGATAAAAGAAAAAGTATTTAATTTTCTCAGAGAAAAAAAAATAGGTTTTTGTGCAGTCGACCAACCCTCTTTAAAAGGGCTAATCCCCCCTGTAGCAGAAACAACATCTAATCTGGGATATATCCGTTTTCACGGACGCAATAAAGAAAAATGGTGGCAACATGAACATGCCTACCAGCGCTATGACTATTTATATAACGAACAGGAATTAAAAGAATGGATACCTAAGATTAAAGAGATTGCCTCGCAAACCTCAGATCAATATATATTTATGAACAATCATTATAAGGGAAAAGCAACCAAGAATGCCTTGATGCTGATGAAGTTACTTCGACAGGAAATTAAATCAATAAATTACCCAAACAATGGGCAGAAAAAATTAACAGAAAGACAATAATCAACTTCTGATTATTTTTTTCAATTTAAGTGCAAACATATGTTTACTAAAGAAAGGAAAAGAAGATGAGTTTTGTTCATTTGCACCTGCATTCTCAATATAGTTTGCAGGACGGATTAGGTAGTATCGATCAGATTATCACTAAAGTGCAGGAATTAAAAATGAAAACTGTGGCGCTGACTGATCATGACGGGCTGTACGGTGCCATTAAATTTTACAAAAAAGCCCTGAGTGCAGGAATTAAGCCAATTATTGGTTGTGAAATCCAAATCAAAAGTGAATTCCTCCACAACCATACAACTCATTTGGTGCTCTTAGCCCAAAACAATATCGGTTACCGTAATTTGTGCCAGTTAATTAGCCAGGCACATTTATCCAATCCCCGCGGTATACCGGCTATTGACCGAAAAATATTTTCAAATTATCACAAAGGTCTTGTTGTCCTATCCGGATGTCTGCAGGGAGAAATTCCCCTTCTTATCACTCAAAAAAAATACCGGGAAGCTGAAACAGCTGCCTTGTGGTTCATAAAATTATTGGGTTCGGAAAACTTCTATCTGGAAATTAACTTTCACGGATTAGAACAGGAAAAAACTGTTAACAAATACCTCGTTGGCCTGGGCAAAAAATTGTCCATTCCCCTGGTGGCCACCAATAATGTCCATTATCCGGGACAAGAACAAGCTTGTTTTCAGGGCATGATCAACAGCATTGCCAATCAAGGTACCCGGCAATGTTTTCATTATAACCCTTTGCCTAATCATCAGTATTATATGAAATCACCCCAGGAGATGAGAGAGCTTTTCTCTCATCTCCCTGAGGCAATTCAAAATACAGAAAAAATTGCCGAGAAATGCCACCTAAATCTTGAACTGGGTAAAATCCGTTTACCTTCCTACCACCCACCTATCCCTTGTTCTGCTCCCGAATATCTGGAAAAATTATCTCTGGATGGTCTAAAAAAATATTATCCGGATCTTTCCAGTCAGTCTTTCTACCGCATGAAATACGAATTGGAAGTTATTAATCAAATGGGATTTGCCGGATATTTCCTTATTGTCAGGGATATTGTTCATTTTGCGAAAGAGAATGATATTCCCGTTGGACCGGGTAAAGGCTCTGCAGCAGGCAGTCTGATATCTTATCTACTTAATATTACCGAAGTAGACCCTTTAAAATTCAAACTTTTTTTCGAAAGATTTCTCAACCCACAGCGAATTGATCTACCGGATATTGATATCGATTTTGGACAATTAGGTAGGGATAAAGTAATTCGTTATATATATCAACAATTTGGACGGGAACAGGTAACACATGTCTGCACTATAAATACTTATGCCGCCCGCTCTGCCGTACGGGATACCGGAAGAGCCCTGGGTTTTTCTTATCAGGAGTTGAACAAAATTGCTAAAATGATGCCGTGCTTCGCTTCCCCCGGAGTAATAAGAGCTTCCTTAAAACACCTGCCTGAGCTAAAACGGCTTCCCTATCAAAAAGAACCATTGCGCTCCTTGTTCTCTTATGCCCGGTTTCTGGAAGGAAAACCGCGCCACCTTTCGGTTCATGCCTCGGCTGTAATTATCGCCGATCAACCGCTGGCTAAACTGGTTCCGCTGGAGTTAAGTCCGGAAGGGGAAATCATCAGTCAATACGAAAAAGAAAGCATTAAGGAACTGGGCCTGTTAAAAATAGATATTCTGGGTTCTCGAAATTTAACGGTTATACAGAAAACACTGCAAAGTCTTGAAGAAAAGAAGGTAAATATCAATTTAAAACATCTTCCTTTAGATGATCCATCTACTTTTTATGCCCTGAAAAAAGGTAAAACCCTGGGTGTTTTTCAATTGGAAAGTTCTGGAATGGCTTCCCTGCTAAGGCACCTGTCACCATCTTCTCTGGAAGATTTAATTGCCGCACTTTCTCTTTATCGCCCCGGTCCCCTGGACAGTGGAATGACTGCACAATACCTGAAAAGAAAAAATGGTCAGGAAAAAGTTAAATATCCTCATGATCGTCTACGGGAAGTACTCAAAGATACTTATGGGGTTATTCTTTACCAGGAACAGGTTATGCAAGTTGTTTCGGCCTTTGCCGGTTTAACTCCGGGGAAAGCCGACCTTTTTCGCAGGGCAATCAGTTCCCGATCACCGGCTGTCATGGAAGAACAACGTACTAATTTTCTGAAAAAATCTTCCCAGCAAGGTCTAACCCGGAAAGATTCTGAAAATATTTTTAATCTGGTCGCCAAGTTTGCCTACTATGGTTTTAACAAGGCACATAGCACTTCCTATGCGCTGCTTTCCTATCTGACCTGTTACTTGAAAGTACATTATCCGGCACATTACCTCGCTGCCCTGCTCACCTATGGTATGGGGTACTATGACATGGATCGTTATATCCAGGAAGCCCGTCGTTTTCGCGTTTCAATTC
>CAYWJZ010000034.1:8759-9205 GCA_964458635.1 uncultured Atribacterota bacterium | reverse complement strand
ATAAAAAAGGTTTCTTCTAACTCAAAATTATTTAGGCCACAGGTAGTAATTTGTGTACCTGCTGGCGGCACGGAAGTGGAGAAAAGGGCAGCTCTAGAAGCAGCAGTTCAGGCAGGTGCAAAGAAAGCTTATTTGGTAGAGGAGTCTATTGCAGCCGCAATTGGTGCAGGTTTAGATATCAGCGAACCTTATGGCAATATGGTCGTGGATATTGGAGGTGGAACAACAGACATTGCTGTTATTTCTTTAGGAGGAATTGTAGAAAGCGAGTCCCTGCGGGTTGCTGGTAATAATTTTGATGAAGACATAATAAAATACATAAAAAGCAAATACAATCTCATGATTGGGGAAAAAACTGCTGAAAATTTAAAAGTAGAAATTGGTACAGCAATGGAACCGGAAAAGGCAAGGTATACTGAAATCAGGGGAAGGGATCTAGTTTCTGG
>CAYWJZ010000034.1:4980-8749 GCA_964458635.1 uncultured Atribacterota bacterium | reverse complement strand
GGAGGCTATTTCAAAAACTTTAGAATCTATATTGGATGCTATCAGGATGGTATTAGAAAGAACTCCTCCGGAACTTTCTGCTGATATTGCAGATAAAGGAATGATTCTTACCGGAGGTGGAGCCTTGTTGAGAAGTTTTGATGTATTATTGACCAAAGTTAATAAAATACCTGCTTATGTAGCTGAAAATCCAATATCTTGTGTTGCTTTAGGTGCCGGAAAAGTGTTGGACCAGATACATCTTTTAAAACAAGGACTGATTAGTAGTACACAACGTTGATTGGTTAAAATTTTTAATAAAAAATATTTAGAAAGTTAAATACAAAATGTTTATTTTATTATCTACTAAATTGAATAATATAAGCCAAAAAACGAATTTATTTGCCTTATATTTCTTTATTTTGTTTATACTGTTTACAATTTTGACTCAATCTATTGCTTGTGCCCAGGAAAAGTTCATTTCTATTGATGAAATACATACTGGTATGGAAGGATTTGGTAAGACTGTATTTTCGGGAATAGAAATTGAGAAATTTAACATCCAGGTGATTGATGTTATTGTTGGGACAGAAATTAATCTTCCATATATATTGGTCAAGCTGAGTGGTAAAAAAATTGATGAAAATGGTGGGATTTCTGCCGGGATGAGTGGTAGTCCAGTTTATTTGGATGGAAAATTAGCTGGTGCAATATCACATGCCTGGGAGATGGGTGAACACAATTTATGCCTTGTGACACCTATAGAAAGAATGATTATATTATTTGACTATATTGCTAAAAATCAACAGAAAGATATCTCAAAGATCAAGGACCGTCAAACCATTTCCATTGCTTTGGATGATGAATTAAGGACAAAATTAATAAAAAACATTCCTGATATTGAAAATGCCTGCAAGGTTTCCCTAATAAAAAATCCATTTATTAATTTTGAATTTATGCAAACACCTTTGCTTGTTAGTGGGTTTAATGGTCGTGCACACGAATTATTGGAAAAAAGTTTACAGAATCAAAAATTGATTTCTATCCAGAATGTATCTAACTATCAGGATATCAGTAAAGAATTAGAAATAGGTATGAAAAAAGAAAAACTAAAACCTGGTTCTGCAGTGGGAGTGCAATTATCTATGGGAGATGCCAGCATCCTTACTATTGGAACTGCAAGCTATTTTAAAGATAACTATGTTTTAGCTTTTGGACATCCTTTTATGCATCAGGGCAATGCTTCTTATCTGTTTTCTGCTGTTTATATTTATCACAGTTTCCCAAATATGATTATGCCATTTAAAATTGGTACCCCTTATAGTTTAGTGGGAGAAGTGATCCAGGACCGTGAAATGGGTATATTGGCACAGCTGAATCATTTTCCAAAAATTGTTACATGCAAAATCAATGTAGCTGACTTGGATCGAAATAAAAAAATATTTAGTAGCGCAAAAATAGTACCGCAGAACGATATTATGCAAAGCGTAGTACCGGCACTGCTTATACAATCAATAGATCATGCAATTGACAGGATAGGGCAGGGAACAGCAACTGTTTTATTGGATGTTCAGTCTGCACAATCAGGAAAAACTATAATACAAGAAAATATGTTTTTTAGCAAAGATGATATAGCTGTAAAATGTGAGGATGATTTAGAGGAAATATTTGATTTAATAAACAATAATTACAGTGAAAATATAGAACTAAATGAGATTAGTATTGATATTACTATAAGAGAACAAAATCAAAGTGCCATTATAAAAGAAGTAATATTAGATAAGGAAGAATATTTTCCCGGGGATACTGTAGAGGTACGGTTAACTGTTAAACCTTTTCGACAACCTGAGGAAACAAAAATTGCTAAAATTGCATTACCGGGAGAGATGGAAACCGGAGAAGCGATATTAATGGTTAGAGGGGGAGAATCCTCCGAAACAATCGATAATAAGTCTTTCCAGGATAAAAAAAAGTATTTGCTGAATGGTTGGGATGATATTCAGAAGTATGTTAATGAAAAAACGAGAAATAATCAAATTAATGCTGAGTTAATTTTGATCAATAAACAGGAAAAGTTAATGTCAACAAATACACTGGACGAACAAGTTGATGATAATGAATTAACAACGACATTAGACACTAGTTTTATCGTAGAAGGATATCATGAAGTATATGTAAATATTAAAAACAAAGAAAATAAGGATAAGGATCACATTGATGAGTAATATTGCTGTTATTGCGGCGGCCGGAAACGGGGAAAGATTGAATTGCCATAATAGCAAGATGTTGGCAAATATTTTAGGTAAGCCTCTACTTGCTTATACATTAGACCAATTTGAGCAATCGGATAAAATTGATGAAATAATATTGGTTGTTAGATCCCAGGATATTTACAACATAAAAGAAGAAGTACTAAAAAGATATAAATACCATAAATTAAATTCAATTGTAATAGGAGGGACAACCCGGCAAGAATCGGTATATCGAGGGTTAAAGGCTATCAAAAGAAATGCCTGCACTGTTTGTATTCATGATGGTGCAAGACCTTTGGTCCAAAGATGGATGATTGACAAAACGATGAATATAGACACTAAATATGATGGTGTTATTTTGGCAATTCCGGTTATTGAAACTATCAAAAAAGTACTACCACAAAACGAGATAGTGGTAGAGAAAACAGTAAATCGCAATAAATTCTGGGTTGCCCAAACACCCCAGAGTTTTCAACTGGCTTGCATCTTAGAATTGCACCAGAGAGCCCAAGAAGATGCATTGGTAGTTACTGACGATGCTTCCATTGTTGAACATTATGGAGGTAAAATAAAAATTGTTTCAGGTTCCAGGGAAAATATCAAAGTAACCACACTTATTGATTTGATACTAGCGGAAGCAATAATCAAAAAATATTTATGATAAACAAGACTATTAATCTAAAGAGTTATGCAAAAATAAACCTATATTTAGATATAGGTGAAAAATTAAATAACGGCTATCACTCTATAGAAACCATCTTTCAAACAATTAATTTATTTGATGAAATTCATCTTGAAAAATTATACAAACCTATCTTGCAATTAAAATGCAACCACTCTGAAGTACCAGTCAAAGAAGATAGTATTATGTATAAAGCTATAAAATCGATTATAAAAGATAGGAACATGGGATTAGCAGTATCTATTTATAAAAATATTCCGCTTGCTTCAGGTTTAGGGGGTGGTTCTTCTAATATTGCTACTATCTTATTAGGTGTTTGTAAGTTATTCCACTTGAAAATAAGCTTATCGCAATTAACTGTTCTGTTAAGCAAGTTTGGGATGGATATGCCTTTTTTTATCAGAAGAGGAACAGTTTATGCTAGAGGGAGGGGAGAAATACTCTTTCCTCTTCTGCCTATAGAGCCGCCAATACATCTAATATTGATTAATCCTGGTATAAAGTTATCTACAAAATGGGCTTACCAAATTTTTGATGAAGAAACAAGGCAAGTTCCCAAAAAGCCACATTTGAGTATTGACCGTTTTTTAAAACAGAAAAAGGTAATTCAGTTAAATGATATTCAAAAAATTAGCTATAATCATTTTGAAAAATTACTCAGCAAAAGATATCCCGTTATTAATGAAATGATAAATACATTAAAAGAAGAAGGTGCCTTGGTTGCTACTCTGTCCGGAAGTGGTCCCACCGTTTATGGAGTTTTTGAAGGTAAAACCAAGGCAGATGAAGCCTATCATAAGATTAAGAATAAGTATCCTTTTGTATATAAAACAAATACTGTGAGAGCTGATAATAT
>CAYWJZ010000034.1:3639-4880 GCA_964458635.1 uncultured Atribacterota bacterium | reverse complement strand
AAAGGTCTGCAAGGGCACTCTGATGCTGATGTAGTTATACATGCAATTATAGATGCACTGCTTGGGGCTTCCGGACAAGGGGACATTGGTAGACATTTTCCCGATAACGATCCGAAATGGGAGGGGATATCCAGTATGTATTTATTGCAGAAGGTGAAAAGTTTACTGGGACAAAAGAAATTCAAGATACATAATATTGATGTTACAGTAGTATTGGAAAAACCAATATTACTGTATTATTCTTCTAGAATGAAAAAAAATATTGCCGGTGTTTTGGATATTCCTGAAGACTATATTAACATCAAAGCTTCAACTAATGAAAAAATTGGATTAATTGGTAAAGAAGAAGGAATTGCTACCTTTTGTGTTGCCTTATTAGAAAAAATCAGATAATGTTATAAGTGTAAGCACAATATGCTGATACTAATTCAGAACGAAAAGCAAGAATTGGGATAATATGATAAAATATATTTTGTTGTTTGCTAAAATATGACAGGCTAAATTACAGATGTTTTTTAATATCACAAAATGGTGAATATTTTATAAGTTTTTGAAGAAAAACATTATAATGGAAGGAGAGATAGTGATGGATAAAGACAAGCAATATCAGGAAAATCAGGAAAATATCAAAGATAATAAGAAGGCTAATGATAACGACGAACAAAAATTATATCCCCATCAATTGCCTCTGCCAACCTTGTTTACCTGGTTTATTGGGATTTTGAACGGCAAAGCATGGGAATATTTAGGGTTAATGATGAATCCTGAAACAAAAGAGCTGAACCAGGATCTAAAGGAGGCAAAGATTGCAATAGATAGTATTGAGTTTTTATTAGAAAAAATCAAAGGTAAATTGGAAGTAGAAGACAAAAAACAGTTGGAAAATATCCTGGCAAACCTGCAAATGAATTATGTTGAAAAAACTAAAGAAAAAAGAAAAGATAATTCATCCCAGAAGTAATATCTATAAAATAGTATACAAAGAAAGAATTTAGCGCCAACTGATAGAATATTTGGAAAGAGGTGGATATATGACCACGACTATTTGTGTAATAAGAAGAATATTAGTAATAATTCTTACACTTTTCATTTTATTTTTTTACGTAAATATTGCTGTTATTGCTCAGGATGCTCAGACCTCTTATCAAGACGGATATCAGTATTTTTCTCAGGGTGAATATCAAAAAGCTGAAGAAAGTTATCAAAAAGCGATTGATTTAAACCCGAGTTTTGAAGATGCT
>CAYWJZ010000034.1:0-3539 GCA_964458635.1 uncultured Atribacterota bacterium | reverse complement strand
AGCTGAAGAAAGTTATCAAAAAGCGATTGATTTAAACCCGAGTTTTGAAGATGCTTACTATTGGTTAGGCAAGGTATATCGACAGATAGGAGAACATAATAAGGCTGCACAACAGTGGATTGAGGTACTGAGAATTAATCCAAGAAATTCATATGCTTTTAGATATCTGAATGAAAGCTTTCGCAATACTTCTGCGGTTAATAGCGGCAACGCAGATGATTATTTAAATGAAGGAATAAAAAGATTAGATGTAGCCGATGATGTCTTTCTTAATGAAGATAGTTACAGTGGCTTAGAGTTGTTACAAGCTATTCCTTATTTCAAAAAAGCCCTTGAGTTAGAAAGTAATTTAATTGCAGCCCACTATTGGCTAGCGGAGTTATACCAGATTTTATCAAAAAAAATAAGTTGGCAATATACTTCTATGGCAATTAGTAGTTTTGAAAAAGCAATACAGATAGAGGAAGAGGAACATCCAGATGCTTTTGAAAGACCTTCTGAATATTGGTATTCCTATCAAGAATTGATAATAATCTACAAATCTCTAGGCTTAAATGAGAGAAGAGAAAATTTAATAGCAAAATTAAAAGAAGTAAAAACAGCTCCTTATGTAAATACTTTAACACAGGCAGGATATGATGGTTACGGGTATCCTGACCAAATTGAAATTATTGAACAAGGCGAAGAATTGATTGAACTCTGGAAGTATGCAAAGGAAAACAAAGTGTTTAGAATTATTGATAAAGAAGTGGTAGGGGAAGAATTGTCTCCCAACTCTTCCCAGGAGAATACTGTTAATCTGTCTGAAGAAAGGATAGAAGATTTGGAAGTAATTAATGAAAATTAATAATGGAGAAAAAGGGATTAATCAGAAGAAGAGTAACATTCGGATTGGTATCATGGGAGGTGTGTTTGATCCTATTCATATCGGACATTTATTTACTGCTGAAGAAGCGAGGATAAAGTTTTATTTGGATAAAATTATATTTGTTCCCTGTCTTTCTCCTACCCATAAAAGAAATGATCGGGTTACCGAGGTAAAACATCGGCTAAAGATGTCTTATCTTGCAGCTGACAGTAATCCCTATTTTGAGGTATCCAAAATTGAAATTAATCGTCCAGGTCCTTCTTATACTATTGATACAGTAAAAGAGTTTCGGAGAATTTATGGATGGGATGCAAGTATATTCTTTATAACTGGTGCCGATGCTTTTCTGGAAATCGAAACATGGTATAAGAAAGATGAATTATTAAAAATGTGTCAATTTGTAGCAGCAACCAGACCAGGTTATGATTTAAGTAAATTACATAATAATTTTAAGAAAGTACTAAAAGTTATGGAAATACCCGCATTGGCTATTTCTTCAACTGATATAAGACATCGAATAAGAAACACTTTAAGCATCAAATATATTGTTCTAGAAGAAGTACGAGAATATATCTATCAGCATAAATTGTATATACAGAAACAGACTGTAGCAGATAGTGCAAAAACAGAATGAAAAACCTATTAAAGTGAGTATGAAAAATATAGAAGAGATCGATTTACAATTAAAAAAGATTTTGAGTAAAAAAAGATATCAGCATTCCTGCCAGGTTGCCGGATTAGCAGAAAAAATTGCTGAATATTACCATATTTCATCGAGAAAGGCTAAAATACTTGGTTTAATACATGATTGCGCCAAGGATTATTCTTTTGTCCAATTTAAAGAATTAATGGAGAAGTATCACATTCATCTGAATGAAATTGAAAGACTAATTCCGGGCATATGGCATGCTTATATAGGTGCGGAAATAGCCAGGAATGTTTTTAGAATTCATGATCAGGAAATGTTAGATGCTATAAAGTATCATAGTACTGCTTCTAAGCAGCTAAGTTTATTGGGTAAAATATTATATATTGCCGATAAAATTGAACCGGGAAGAAATATTGAAAATATAGGGAAAGTAAAGGAATTGGTATGGAAGGATATTAATCAAGCAATGCTAGAATTACTCAATCAGGAACTCAAACAGTTAATTGATAGTAACTTGATAATCCATCCTGATACACTACAAGCCAGGAACAAAATATTATGTGATTATTCGAAGGATTGAACAATGAGAAGACCAAACAGAGAAAATGGAAAAAAGAAAAATAAAAAATATTTTCAAGTAGCATTATTTGTTTTATTGCTATTTGTTAGTTTTGCCTTTTTATATATTTTTAATTTGTTACCTTTTGGTTCCGATATTCTAGCATATGAGAGATTAAATATTCTAGCAGTTGGTACAGATACTGCCGAGAGTAAAGGAAGAGCAGATACAATCCTCGTTTTGAGCATTTCTCCTAAAACAAAAGATACTGTATTATTTTCGATACCCAGAGATATGAGGGTAATGATTCCAGATAAAGGAATGGAGAAGATAAACCATGCTTTCGCTTATGGAGGAATTGAGCTATTGGAAAGAACAGTTGAGGATTTTATGGGATTGTCTATTCATTATTATGGAGTAATCGATTTTGAAGGTTTTCAGTATCTTATTGATGCACTTGGAGGAGTCAGTATTAATGTTGAAAAAGATATGTATTATGTTGACCAAGCAGGAGCACTTAAAATAAATCTCCATAGTGGAGAACAAGTATTAGATGGTAAAAAGGCATTAGAATATGTCCGATTTAGATTCGATAAGTTAGGGGATCTGGGAAGAATAGAAAGACAGCAAAAATTAATTAATGCCGTTATTGATAAGGTTATGAATTTTAATAGTATGATTAAAATTCCGAACATTGTATCCACCCTAAGAGAATATCTTGATACTAACATGAATGCAAATGAGATGGTTTCCCTGGCCAGATTAATGAAAGATATTGACCGGGGAAAATTATGGGTTGAAACAATAAAAGGTGAACCAGAGTATATTGATGGAGTAAGCTACCTGGTAAAGGATGCTCAGGAAGTAAAAAGAAGAGTTGAACATTTAATTGAAAACAAACACCGGGGACTTAATATTGAGATATTAAACGGAAATCAAGTTCCGGGTGTAGCTCACCTTGTGGCTAGAAAGATGGAAGAATTAGGCTTTAATGTAGTAAATATTGATAATGCCGATCGTTTTGATTATCAAAAAACAGTTTTAATAATTTACTCAAGAGAGATAAAGATTGATGAATATTTTAATCAGATATTAGAAGATATTGAAGTAATACGGATGGATAAACCACATGATGAAATAGATATGACTATAATAATAGGTAGAAATATGGTATACTGAATTGATTTAATTTATTTAACCATTACCATCTTCTAAGAAGATGGTAATGGTTAAATAAAAATGGTTTTATCATAAAGATTAAGCTATGATAGTGGACTACTATTTAGCTGAAGCCTAAATTAAAGAGCTATATTAATGGTAAATATTTCAGTTAGATATAGATAAAAAAAATAGAAAGAAATTAAGAGTAAAAAGAAGAGCAAGAGTAGCTAAGAAAAAGCAAGTCCCTTTTAGGGGCTCTTAAATCACCCGCTATGCGGGAGCATTATTTGTTGCTGATCAGG
>CAYWJZ010000033.1:0-9238 GCA_964458635.1 uncultured Atribacterota bacterium | reverse complement strand
AAAGATTATCCCAATTACCTGAAATGCTGATTAGGGAATTAATTTATCCGGTGGGATTTTATCGTATTAAAGCAAAAAATATAAAAGATATTGCAAAAATACTTTTAAAAAAATACAATGGGTTGGTCCCGGATAATATGGATGATTTAATAAAATTACCCGGCGTTGGAAGAAAAACAGCAAATCTGGTTTTGGGTATTGCTTTTGATATTGATAGCATTACCGTTGACACTCATGTTCACCGAATATCCAATCGACTTGGCATTGTAAAAACAACAAAACCTGCTGAAACAGAGCAGGATTTACAAAATATCTTACCCAAGAAATATTGGATATCTTTTAATACCTATCTAGTGTTACATGGCCAATTAATTTGCAAACCCATATCCCCCATTTGTTCACAATGTAAGATTATTTCATTCTGTCAGCGAATAAGTGTTGATACAAGCAGGTGATGATAAGGAAAAACGTCTTACTAATCTAAGTATCATTTGAATTTATTTGTAGTTCAGGTAGATTTTTTATCTAAAATGTATTAGAATAATAAACTGTCTTTTAATGGTTTATGCAAAAAAAAGAAAATAATATTTTGGTTGACAAGGTATTTTGTTCTGCTTATCATGGTAGTGGCAGATCATATAAAGCAAATATTTTCATAGTAAATTCTTCAACCAAAAAATTATCAATTATGGAGAGGTACCGAAGTGGTCATAACGGGATCGCCTGGAGAGCGATTGGGCGGTTACAAGCTGCCTCGCGGGTTCGAATCCCGCCCTCTCCGCCAGACTATTTTCAAAGGAAAAAATCGATGATCGTGCTAGACGGGGAGTTAGCGGTGCCCTGAACCTGCAATCCGCTATAGCAGGGTCGAATGCCTATCTGAGGTTGTATCTTTTCAAGGTCTGACTGAAATAAGTAGTGATGAAAATCGGGTCCTATGCGGCAAAGAATTGTGAAGTCCGTCAGGTCCGGAAGGAAGCAGCGGTAAGCAAATCTCTTTGGGTGCCGTAGGTAAACCTGGTTGGAGCTAACTGTTTCAATATCGCTTGGGAGGATAGATCGAGGGTAGGGCACGGTCATCTGTTAAACTAAAATTATATCAAAATTGTGATGGAAGCTGTAAATGACTCAATATCAGTCTATATATAGAAAATGGAGACCTCAATTTTTTGAAGATATTATTGGGCAGGAACATATTACCAGAACCCTAAGGAATGCTATAAAACTTAAGCGGATTGCGCATGCCTATATTTTTTCAGGGCCAAGAGGAGTAGGTAAGACAACCACTGCTCGAATTCTAGCTAAAGCACTAAATTGTCAGAATGGACCAACAGAGTATCCCTGCAACCAATGTCAACAATGTCTTCGAATTAACAGAGGCCAATCAATGGATGTGGTAGAAATTGACGGGGCTTCTAATCGTGGTATAGATGAAATCAGAGAACTAAGAAGCAAAATCGGTTTTGCTCCAGCTGAAGGGAAACAGAAGGTTTATATTATTGATGAAGTACATATGCTTACCAATGAAGCATTTAATGCTTTATTAAAAACACTGGAAGAGCCACCAAACCAGGTCTTGTTTGTGTTTGCCACTACAGCACCTCATAAGGTCCCCAAGACGATCTTGTCAAGATGTCAATGTTTTCATTTTCGGACAATTCCAGTAGAGGAAATAGCAAATAAGCTCAAGAAGATAATAGAAGAAGAAAAGTTGAATGTAGATATGTCATCTCTCCGTTTGATTGCCGAGAGTGCAACCGGTTCATTAAGAGATGCAGAAAGTATTTTGGATCAGGTGATTACTTTCAGTGAAAAACAGATAACTTATGAAGATGTCAAGGAAATTTTAGGGATGATCCCGCAAAAATTTTTCTTGCAATTGATTCAAGCAATTTTTGCACGAGATACCAAAGCAGGAGTCGAATTAATCAATCAGTTAGTAGAAGAGGGTGTTGACTTGCATCAATTTGTCCAGGATATGATTGTTTATACTCACCAGTTATCACTTCTGAAAATATTGGGGAAAGAAAGTGCATACAGTTCTTCTCTAGGATTAGATGATCCAGAACATTTATGGGAATTGCTCAAGGAAATGGATATAAAAATAATACTTGATATTATCGAGGAATTAAACCGAATTGGGGATAAAATAAAGAATCATCAATATCCCTGGGTTTTACTGGAACTATTAGTTGTAAAGATAACCCTGATTGGAAAACATGCTCGGGAACAGAAAAAAAATGTTGCATCTCTTTCCCTGGAAAGAGAAAGAACTGATATGCAGACAAAGAAATTAAATATACAGGAAGCCCAATCAAAAGAAAAAAAATCCATCGAGGAAAAGGTACGTCCGGAAAGCAGAAATCAGATAAATTATCAATTTGAAGAATTGTGGCCCAGAGTTTTATCTAGAATAAAAAATGAAAGAATTTCCCTGTATGCCTTTTTAACAGCTAACAGTAATGTTTGTTTAGAGGGAAATCAACTAATGGTTACTTTTAATCGAGACTGTCTCTTTCATAAAGAAAGCCTGGAAAAAAAGGAGAATAGAAAGTTGGTTGAAACAATATTAAAGGAAGAGGCAAATAATGAAATTAAACTACAATGTTTTCTTAATGAAAACATTGTGGGGAGAGATTCACACTTTCATTTAGATAAAAATAGAGGTAAAATGAAAGCAAAGCAAACTGAGACTCAACAGTCAAGTAAGCAAAAAAGACAAACAGAAAATACCAACAAAAGATCTATATCTACAGCAGATATATTGGAAAAAGCCCGTGATTTGTTTGGTGGAAATATTAGCGAAGATTAAAAAAAAGAGGTTAATAATATGGATATGAAATTTTTAATGAAACAAGCCCAGGATATGCAGAAGAAGATGGAGGCTATCAAGGGAGAACTGGCACAAAAAGAAATTAAAATTACCTCCGGTGGTGGTATGGTTGAATTAGTAATTAATGGCCAGCAGGAAATTAAAGAGATACATATTGAGCCGGATATCATTGACCCGGAAGACAAGGAAATGCTAGAAGATTTAGTTTTAGCAGCGGTAAATGAAGGGGTTAGACAATCTAAAGAGATGGTAAATGAAGAGATGAGCAAACTAACCGGTGGAATTAATTTACCGGGGATGTTCTAAAGGATTATTGATATGGCTTATCAATATACCAGACCATTGGCTAGGCTAATTGATGAATTGTCAAAACTACCCGGCATTGGACCCAAAACTGCTCAGAGGTTAGCATTGTATATTCTGAATATTTCCAAAGAAGAAGCCGCTATATTGGCGCAATCAATCCTTACTGCCAAAGAAAAAATTAGACGATGTCAATTTTGCCATAACCTGACAGATCAAGATATTTGTGAGATTTGTCAGGACCAAAATAGAGAACAGGGAACAATATGTGTGGTGGAAACTGCTAGAGATTTGATGGCTTTGGAAAAAACAGGTGGATTTAAAGGATTATACCATGTTTTAGAGGGGGCAATATCTCCTTTGGATGGTGTAGAACCGGATCACCTTACCATCAATCACCTCGTGTCCCGCCTGCAAAAAGAGAAAATCAAAGAAGTTATCCTGGCTACCAACCCCAATATTGAGGGAGAAGTAACTGCTTCCTATATTGCAAAATTAGTTAAGCCTTTAAAAATAAAAATTACCAGAATTGCTTATGGTATACCCATAGGCGGAGATCTGGAATATGCTGATGAGGTAACATTATCTCAGTCTTTAATGGGTAGGCAGTTATTTAAAAACGAGAGTTAAATTAATGAATCGGAGGATTTTCCATGAAAGAAATTACTGAAGTACGATGGCATGGTCGAGGTGGCCAGGGAGCAGTAACTGCTTCTAAACTACTGGCAACTTCAGCCCTTGCCGAAGATAAATATATTCAGGCTTTTCCTGAATATGGTCCTGAAAGAATGGGTGCCCCAATCCAGTCCTTTACCAGGATAAGCGATAAACCTATCAATATACATTGCCATGTGACAAGTCCGGATATGGTAGTTGTACTGGATCCGACCCTGGTTGGTTCTGTGGATATTGTGGAAGGGTTAACAGATGAGGGTATTATTGTGGTTAATACTAAGGAGAGTCCGACACAGATCAGAAAAAAACTTCAATTAAAAGGTAAAAAGATATTTACCGTTGATGCCAGCAAGATTGCTTTAGAGGAATTAGGGAGGCCGATGCCAAATACACCGATGGTTGGCGCATTAGTTAAAGCTACTGGCCTATTGAAGTTGGATAATGTAATTACAGATATTAAAAGTAAATTTTCCGGGAAATTTAGTCAAAAAGTTGTTGATGGAAATGTCAATGCTATAAAGAGAGCATACCAGGAGGTGGAAAGCGAATGACTAACAGTAAAAAAGGCTGGAAAGAGCTTCCAAAAGGGGGGCTTATCACAGAGGCAGGGAATTCTGAAAAATACGAAACAGGTTCATGGCGCTCTCTTCGACCGGTTAGAGATGAAGATAAATGTACTGATTGCTTGATTTGCTGGGTATATTGTCCGGATTCCTCAATTGTTGTTGAGGAGGGCAAAATTAAAAAAATTGATTACCAACATTGTAAGGGATGTGGGATTTGTGCTGCCGAATGTCCGGTCAAGGCCATTACAATGAAGAATGAAAGTGAATACAGAAAAGAGGAAACCGGGAAGGAGGAAAGAAATGAATAAGAACAAGGTAGCAATTACCGGAAATGATGCGGCTGCATATGCCATTAAACAGATTAATCCCGATGTGATGGCTGCTTACCCTATTACACCGCAAACAGCACTGGTGCAAAAATTTTCAGAATATGTTGCCGATGGATTGGTTAATACCGAGTTTGTAACAGTGGAAAGTGAACATAGTGCCATGAGCGCTTGTGTAGGGGCAGCTGCTGCTGGAGGAAGAGTTATGACAGCTACTGCAGCTAACGGACTGGCATTGATGTTTGAAATTGTTTATATTGCAGCTTCCAACAAATTACCCATCGTAATGCCTGTTGTAAACAGAGCACTGTCTGGTCCAATTAATATCCATTGTGACCACAGTGATTCAATGGCTGCCCGAGACGCAGGATGGATACAGATATATTCTGAAAGTGCACAGGAAGCTTATGATAATACTATTCAGGCAATTAGAATTGCTGAGAATATGAAAGTCCGATTACCGGTTATGGTAATGTATGATGGGTTTATTACCAGTCATGGCATTGAAATAGTAAATTTTTTAGATGATAAGGTTGTTAGTGATTTTGTTGGTATTTATAAACCCAACTACCCTTTATTGGATACTGAGAAACCTTTAACCTATGGACCTCTAGATCTTTACGATTATTATTTTGAACATAAACGTCAGCAGGCTGAGGATATAAAAAATTCAAAACCAATTATATTAGATGTTGCCAAAGAGTTTAAAAAATTATCCGGACGTGAGTATGGTTTATTTGAATCTTATCAATTAGAAGATGCAGAAACTGCTATTGTGGTTTTATCTTCTACTGCCGGTACTGCCAAAACAGTTGTAGATCGTTTAAGGGAAAAAGGCAAAAAGGTAGGGCTTTTAAAGCCAAGAGTATTCAG
This sequence comes from uncultured Atribacterota bacterium, assembly GCA_964458635.1. Taxonomy (GTDB): domain Bacteria; phylum Atribacterota; class Phoenicimicrobiia; order Phoenicimicrobiales; family Stramentimicrobiaceae; genus CAYWJZ01. The sequence goes on along the minus strand of CAYWJZ010000033.1, from coordinate 3,662 downwards.
GCCATTACCATATCTTGAGATTGCAGAAGCATTGTCTCATCTAAAAGCAATTGCAATTCTGGATCGTTCTGACTCCTTTGGTGGTTTTGGCGGACCATTATTTACTGAGATTAGGTCAGCGATGATGGAATTTGGCAAAATTCCGGTAAATATAAATATCATTTATGGATTGGGTGGCAGAGATATTAATCAGGAAGATATAAGTGGTATTTATGATCAATTGCAGGAGATAGCTAAATCTGGAAAAGTAAAGGAAAGAATTCAATACTTCGGAGTCAGGGAGTAGGAGGTGAAACAAGATGGCTAAATTAAAAGAACTATCTAAAAAACAAGATATATTAAGTCCGGGTCATCGTCTGTGTGCAGGCTGTGGTGCTTCGATTGCAGTTCGGCAGATTTTATCTGCAAGTGATGACCCTGTGGTTGTGGGTAGTGCAACTGGTTGTTTGGAGGTTGCAACAACTATTTTTCCTTATACTAGCTGGCGATCTTCGTTTATTCATAATGCATTTGAGAATGCAGCGGCTACAATCAGTGGTGTGGAAGCGATGTATCAATCTCTTAAAAAACAGGGTAAAATTGATAAAGAGATAAAGTTTATTGCTTTCGGTGGTGATGGTGGTACCTATGATATTGGTTTACAGTCTCTATCAGGTGCCCTGGAGCGGGGGCATGATTTTGTTTATGTCTGTTATGATAATGGAGCATATATGAATACAGGTATACAGCGCTCCAGCGCAACTCCTCGTGGTGTCTGGACAACAACTTCGCCATGTGGGGAAGTTATACCAGGGAAAACTCAATACAGAAAAGATTTGACTGCAATTATTGCAGCCCACAAAATACCATATGCAGCTCAGGCTTCTATCTGGCGTTGGAATGATTTAATTGATAAAGCCCATAAAGCATTTTATACCAAAGGACCTGCTTTTTTAAATGTTTTATCACCATGTCCAAGAGGTTGGCGTTTTCCACCTGAAGACACGATTAAAATGGCCAAATTGTCTGTTCAGACTAATTTCTGGCCTTTATATGAAGTAGAAAACGGAGAATGGAGACTCAGCTATAAGCCCAAAAAAAGAAAGCCAATAACTGAATGGATGAAACCTCAAGGGAGATATAAACATGCTCTAAGACCAGAAAACAAACAACTGGTTGAGGAGATTCAAAAAGATGTTGATGATAATTGGGAAAAACTGCTTAAATTATCTGGTGAAAAATAAAGCAACATGTTAATATTTGATTAGAATAAATGATTAATCTATTCCAGTTAATTACTGTTTAAATGTACAATACATTTAACAAGATTAACCGGAATATTCTAATAGAAAAACCAAAAATGGTAAAAACTATAAAAGTATCTGCTTAATTTGCTCTTCTGATAATCTTGTATAGACTGTTATGGCATAGGTTGCTCCATAGCAGTCTATTTTCTATTGATTAATATTACAACTTTTAACTTAATAATGTATATAATATAATTAAATTTGAGAATTTCTGAAAATATTTTGCTTTTAAATAAGGAGGAAGAGAAGATGATTGAAGAATCTACTGATAAAACCAAAAGAGGGTTAGCCCAGATGTTAAAGGGTGGAGTAATTATGGATGTGATAAATGCGGAACAGGCTAAAATCGCAGAAAATGCCGGTGCGGTAGCTGTTATGGCATTGGAAAGAGTCCCGGCTGATATTCGTGCTACCGGAGGTGTAGCTAGAATGGCAGATCCAAAAAAGATAAGAGAAATCATGAAAACAGTTACTATTCCTGTAATGGCAAAAGCCAGAATTGGTCATTTTGTAGAGGCACAAGTATTAGAGGCATTGGAAGTCGACTATATAGATGAAAGCGAAGTTCTCACACCGGCTGATGAAAAATATCATATTAATAAATATGATTTTAAAATTCCCTTTGTCTGTGGTGCCCGAAACCTGGGTGAAGCGTTAAGAAGAATAGCAGAAGGAGCAGCAATGATAAGAACAAAAGGAGAGGCCGGAACCGGAAATATTATTGAAGCTGTGAAGCACATGCGTTGCATGAATGAAGAGATACGTGCCTTAAGAGGGTTAGGCAAAGAAGAGCTAATTGTTAAAGCTAAAGAATATGGAGCCCCTTTTGAATTACTTATTGAAACAGCAAAAATAGGGAGGTTACCTGTGGTTAATTTTGCAGCTGGTGGTATTGCCACTCCTGCCGATGCAGCTTTGATGATGCAACTTGGCTGTGACGGTGTTTTTGTCGGCTCAGGAATATTTAAATCAGACAATCCCCAACAGAGAGCAAAATCCATTGTAGAAGCTACTACTCACTATAAAGATGCAAAAGTTGTAGCTAATGTTTCCGAAGGATTGGGTGAGGCAATGAGAGGTATTGCAATAGATGAAATACCTGAGTCGGAAAAGATGCAGGTCAGAGGCTGGTAAGCTTTATCCCCTAAATTTGTTTTGTAATAGTTAAAAAAAACAAAAAGGCAAGTAATCGTATACAAGTTAAGGCGAAGGAGATTTGAGGAATGAAAGTAGGGGTTTTAGCTTTACAGGGTGCTGTTGTGGAACATCTTAAAATGATAGATAGATGTGGCCACCAGGGGATCCCAGTAAAAACCATAACAGATTTAAACAAAATTCATCAATTAATTATACCGGGCGGAGAAAGTACTACCATAGGTAAACTACTTGTAAGATACCATCTTGATGAAAAAATTATTGACCTTTATAATCGGACGGGGATTCCGATTTTCGGAACCTGTGCCGGCATGATTTTATTGGCTAAACACATTGAGGGGAAGAAGCAGCCCATCTTGGGTTTGATTAATATTTCGGTTAAGAGAAATGCTTTTGGAAGGCAAATTAACAGTTTTGAGGCAGAATTAGAAATAAAAGGCATTACACCACCATTGTTTAGAGGTATATTTATCCGAGCTCCTTATATTTCTAAAGTCGAAAAAAATGTGGAGCTGTTATCCCGTTTTAGTGGTAATATTGTTGTTGCCAGAGAGGGAAATATCCTGGTTTCATCTTTCCATCCGGAACTGGGAAATGATATAAGATTCCACCAATATTTTTTAGAAAAAATAAAAAGAAAATAATTTTGTTGTTTATCTTGACAACACCCCCTAACTCTGTTACTATCTTATTTGCCCCTCCCGACGGGAGTACCAGAATTCCCTCTTCAGAGGGGCGCTGATCTTTGATAAATAAATAGCACTCAGCCAGATGCTTTGATCTAACATAACCCGGGGTACCATCATCAGAGGTACCCCACAAACGGTGTCAATTTTAGGGGAGGATTACAGAAGATGGATTTCGATTTATCTTCTGTCTTTCTTCCCTAAAGAGCACGGAGAGTTTGATCCTGGCTCAGGACGAACGCTGGCGGCGTGCCTAACGCATGCAAGTCTGACTGGAAAGTCTCCTTCGGGAGACAAGTACAGTGGCGGACGGGTGAGTAACGCGTGGGAATCTACCCGGTAGTGGGGGATAACCCTCCGAAAGGAGGGCTAATACCGCATAAGTCTTACGAGGTAAAGATGGCCTCTTTACAATGCTATCGCTTCCGGATGAGCCCGCGTCCTATTAGCTAGTTGGTGAGGTAACGGCTTACCAAGGCGACGATGGGTAGCCGGCCTGAGAGGGTGAACGGCCACACTGGGACTGAGACACGGC
>CAYWJZ010000032.1:8005-9259 GCA_964458635.1 uncultured Atribacterota bacterium | reverse complement strand
AAGGGAGTCATCATATTTATATGAAAGAGGGAAGAAAAGAACGTATAAGCATTCCAGTACATGCTAAAAAGAGCCTCAAAAAAGGTTTATAAAAGCTAATATTAAATTAGCAGAGATTGATTTTTAGATGTGTTTAACAAAAAATGAAGGTAATTTAATTATTAACAAAAAAAAATCTTCTGATTGGGATGAGGGTATATTTATCATTCTGGTTATAATGATAATTCTCATCCCTGTTGTTTTTTATCCTTACTGTATACCCATTTTTGAACCAGCCAAAAAACTCCTTTTTCAATTATTGGCTTTATTTGCTTTTACTCTGCTGATTCTAAAATTTATTGCTTCCAAAGGTCTAGCCGGGACAAAGACAGCACTGGATAAGCAAATTTTTATCTATCTTCTATTTGGTTCATTATCACTCATCTGGACCATAAATATCTATCACAGCATAATGGCATTACCTATATTTTTAGCCGGTCCAGTAATTTATTTTGTTGTTTCCAACTCGCTAAAAGAACAGAAAAAAATTGACCTGTTATTATTCATCATAATTATCATTGGTACTGCCATGGGTTCTTATGGTATCTTGCAGTATCTGGGTATAGATTTTGACTTTTGGGTTGGAAATGTAGGTCGCAGACAAGTCTTTGGACTTTTTGGGAATGTCAATTATTTTGCCGAATATATTATTTTACCTTTATCGCTTACCATTGGTTTATTTCTATCCAGGGATAAATCATTCAATAGAATTTTACTGTTTTTTGCTCTGCTTATAATGAGTTTAGCACTTTTCTTAACCTTTACCAGAGGGTCATACCTGGCAATTGCACTCAGCATCCCGATTATTTTGTTTTTCTATATTAAAAGTTCCCCAGAAATAACAGATAAGCGCTTTTATAAAAAAATTATTCTTTATTTTCTTCTATTAGTTATGCTTGTCTTGGCAATTATTTTTATACCTCATCCTCTTAATCAAAAGAATACACCTTTAGCCAGACTAAGAAGCAGAGCTTCTATCCAGGCATTAACCTCAGGCAGTTCAATCTTAAGGCGGGTAGCTACCTGGAAGTTTACCTGGATGATGATTGAAGATTATACCCTCTTGGGATCAGGGCTGGGAACCTATGATTATCATTCCTTAAAGTATCAGGCTGATTTCTTTGCCCAAAATAATAATCGTGATATTTATCCACATGGTTTTGCTGCTCAGGCACATAATGAGTATCTTCAGCTCTTCTCTGAACTGGGAATCAT
>CAYWJZ010000032.1:6343-7905 GCA_964458635.1 uncultured Atribacterota bacterium | reverse complement strand
GAGTGGAATCCCTGGCAGGGTGAAATGTATTTTGATATTGGAAATATTCTGGCAAGCAGGGGTATCAGTCAACTTGCCCTGGAGTATTACCATAAGGCAGAAAACTTTTTAGATCACCATAACTTACCACAAAATATAGCTTCACTATATATGAAAAGGGGTGAAATCGGTAAAGCAATACCTTATTTAGAGAAAGCTATAAAATATCAGCGGGATAAAAGAGGTATGCTATCATTACAGTTACAGTTGGGGAATATATATTTAAAGGCAAAGGATTATAAAAAAGCAGAACAGCATTTTAGCGAGGCAATCAAAAATAATCCCAAAAGTGCAGAGGCTTATTATGGATTAGCCGGAGCCCATATAAACCAGGGCAAAGAAAAATTAACCGTTGAGGCACTACAAAAAGTTATCGAGCTTGCCCCGGAAAGCAAATTGGCTGGTTATGCGGGAACTATGTTAAAAAAGATTGAACTAGAAGATAGTGAATAAAAAAATTATGCTAACTGCTAAAAATAGTCTTTGGTAATTAGTCAAATCAAGTGTATTATGGTATTGTGAATATAAATGAACTATATTGCAGGAATTGCAGGGGAAAGGTTACTATGTATCATATAAATATGAAAGAAAAAAGATTATTAGCAAAATTAAGTTTAGCTGTTTTTTTATTTGTAATTGTTATTGCTGCTTCTTTTATGGCTTATTCTCAGGAAAACCAGGAAGGGGAAGCCGGGTCCAGCTCATCTGAAGTTCCCAAAAATGTATTAATTGAGCTTTTTATTAATGCGGATTGCAATGCATGTCCTAAGGCGGCTTTCTGTCTAGAGGAAATTGCCTGGAACTATGAACCTGGTAGTGTGATCCTGGTAGAAGCACATATCTGGGGTGACGGTTATGATATCCCTGAGACCAATACCCGCTATGATTGGTATGTAGGAGATGGTAAGAAAGGGACCCCGGATGCTTTCTTTAATGGATTATCCGAGCGAATTCAGGGCTTATGCTGTGACTGTGGCGATATTGATGAAAACGTTGACAGTTATCAGCAAATAATTGAAAAAGAGCTGAATAAAACTTCCAGGTTTCAAATTACTGCTGAGCAGGACTTTTTTGACGGGAAGATGATTATACAGGGGGAATTGTCCAATATCAGTCACTCTCTTTTACAGAATTTGATTCTCGGGGGGATGGTTTATTATGAAGGAGAGGAAAGTGAATTTTTTTACCTGGTAAAGGATATTTTTGATGGACAGGATATCTGCCAAATTACCCCGATGGAAGAGAGAAATTTCAGTTTTGTTTCCAATCTTGATTTGTCCGAAGAAGCAGAGGATGAACTTGAAAAATATAGAGCTGTTATTTTTATTCAGGATAGATTAAGCAAAGAGGTTTTGCATTCTTTTTTGGTACAATAAAGAAAATATCAGCAAATTAGCGGAAGCCATTGCCATTGCCTTTTTAGAGAATGTAATTCCACAAAATCATATCATATTATTGCTGTAATGGTGGCTCCTCAGGATGAAACTGAAATATTAGACAAATTAGTTATGCTGCAAGAGAAA
>CAYWJZ010000032.1:2005-6243 GCA_964458635.1 uncultured Atribacterota bacterium | reverse complement strand
GTTTGTCCGTCTCCTCCTGGATATGAGTAAAATTTGCAATTCACAGAACTAAGCTGTTTTCCAGAGATTAACCCGAATTATCAATTAAACAGTTGAGCATTAGAGGTGTAAAATCAGAAGAAAAATATTTACTCTTATTATAATAGTTATTTTTTATTTCAGTTCCATATTTTTTAGTTATTCTTTCGCAATTTCTACAGACAATTCGGAAAAAACCTGGTCTATTGAAGGTTATTATAGCCAATCGATTTATCTGAAATGGCAAAACCAACTTGAGGAAAATAATTGTAATACCCCATATCTAAATTTGGGGCAGTTTCAGGGTTTGCTGGTTCCTGAATTAGGTGTAATAATAGATGGCAATCCAAACCGCAAAAGCTCTTTTTTCCTGGATCTCTCTATAGATGCCCAAATATATGACATTTACAACATTCAGTTTGCCCCCACAAATTTTAATATCAAAAAAGCTTACTTGAAACATAAAACTGATTTTTCTTCTGAATATTTGCAAGATGGCATAGAATGGCAAATCGGACGGGATAAATTATTTTGGGGTCCTGCCTATCATGATTCATTAATCTTATCAAACCATACAAATCATGATATGTTTAAATATTCAGGAATTATTGATTTAGGTCAACAAGAAATTAATAACAGCTACAATATTCATTTCACCAAAATATTTTCTATTCTGGATGATAAATGGTTATCCGGGCAACGATTTGAATATTCACCAAATACTAACTGGATCTTTGGTTTGTCAGAGACTACTATTATACCTCAAGATTGTAGCTTAGCCTATTTTAATCCAATTCCTTTGCCTCTCATTAATTATATTACCAGACAATGGTCTGTGAGTGGAGATACTTACTACCAGCCAGATGGTGGAAACAGTATCAATTATAATATTGGATTAGATGTAACCTGGAATTCTGAAAAAGATGTAAAGCTCTATGGAGAGATTTTTTTATATGATTTACCTCTCTGGGGGGAGCCGGGTTCTTCTTATGAAAAATATGGTCTGACAATAGGTGGTCAATGGTCTGACATATTAGATATTGATGGCACAGATTTAACCATAGAATATAGCAGAATTAATCCTGAGGTCTATTTTTCTGGGAGTGCAGACCTGGATTATTTTTTCCATGATAGTGCGCTGGGGCACTCTCTTGGGCCTGATGCTGATCAATTATTTATGCAAATTGAACATCAATTAAAAAAAGATTTATCCCTAAAATTAGAATATAAATATCAACGTCATGGTGAGGGACAATCCATTTTTAATTCCGATGCAAGCGACTTACCTGAGATAAGCAATTTATCCTTTTTATCCGGAGTAATTGAAAATTCGCAATCTTTTTCAGCCTCTTTGGTTTATGACCTGAATAAAGATTGGCAGATAAAGGTTACCGGCTTATTAAGTAATACCTATAATAAAGACAATCAAATGAATGAAAATGTTCAGAAAAGATTAATATTGACTGAATTTGAATACAAATTTTGAGCCTTAATATTTTAATATTCGGGGTCAGGCTTCACAATTTCACAAAATAATGGAATTAACTACTAAAATATGCTAAACTAAAAAATTAAGATTAATTAGATGTATTTATATCCCTGTTTGTTATAGAATAAAAAATATGAAATATGATAGAAGATTGCGGAAGGGCGATAATTTGTCAAGACAACCAAGGATTCATTATGAAGGAGCTTTGTATCATATAATTGTTAGGGGGAATAATAGGAGTTATATCTTTAGAAATGATGCAAACAAAATTGAATATCTAAATATTATAAAAAGGTATAAAAGGAAATACAATTTTAAAATATATTCTTACTGTATTATGGACAATCATGCCCATCTATTAATCGAGGTGAGTGAAATACCTCTTTCTAAAATTATGCAAGGTATCCAGCAGGTTTTTACCTGGCATTATCATAATAAAAATGGGACTACCGGTCACATTTTTGAACAAAGATACAAAGCTTTTCTATGTAATAAAGATTCTTATCTTCTTTCTTTAATTCGTTATATTCATAGAAATCCGATAAATTCTGAATTACAAAATGCTTTAAATTATTCTTTTAGTAGTCATAGAGAATATTGCGAAAATCCCAGGATTGTTGATGTTGATCTTCCTCTGAATATCTTTTCTCCCAATAGATCAGAAGCAATTTCTCGATATCTTTCTTTTATGGAAGAAGATGAAAATACAAAAATAACAGAAATGTTTTTAGCAAATCCAAATAAATCAAATTCTATGAAATCAGCAATAAATAATGTGAATCTTGATAAAGAAAAGCTAATAGAACTTATTGAAAAAGTGACCAGTACGCCTTTTAATAGTATTAAAGGAAATATAAAGACCAAGAGAATTGCAGATATAAGAAAATTATATATACTTTGTTTACATGAATTTACTAACCTCAATAAAACAGAGATTGCCAGGCTATTGGAGATAAAAAATTCTACAGTAAGTAATGTTACGCATAGTAGATTTCAGGAAAATGGTTTTATTAGAGAAAACAAACATAAGATAGAAAAAAATGTGAAATTGTGAAGCCTGACCCCGAATACGGATGATGGAGGTATTCAAATGAACTATAAAGATAAATATAAAGAATGGTTAAATAGCCCTCATCTTAGTGAGGATGCCAAGAAAGAACTGCAATCAATCAAGGATAATGAAGGAGAAATTCAGGATCGTTTTTATAAAGATCTGGAATTTGGTACCGGGGGCATGCGTGGGAAAATTGCTATGGGTACCAACCGGATGAATATTTATACGGTTGGCAAGTCAACCCAGGGACTGGCGAATTATCTTCTGGAGAAAGTCAAGAATGCACCTACAAAAGGGGTTGTTATTGCCCATGATCCCAGATATAAATCCAGGGAATTTTCTGAAAGAGCAGCCCAAGTGCTGGCTGCTAATGGGATCAAGATATACCTCTTTGATGATATTCGTCCAACCCCAGAGCTTTCTTTTGCTGTAAAAGAACTGGGCGCAGCTGCAGGTATTGTTATTACTGCCAGCCATAATCCACCGGAATATAATGGTTATAAGGTATATGGTGAAAATGCTGCTCAGTTATTACCGGAAGTTGCTGATAAGGTTATCGAAAAGATTAGTCTGATCCAAGACTATTCAGAGATTAAACTTATTTCCCTTACAGAAGCAAAAGAAAAAGGCTTATTTAAAATAATAGGAAAAGAAATTGATATTAGTTACTTCCAAAAAGTAAAAAAGCTATCCTTAAGCCAGGATATAGACAAAAATATAAAAATGGTCTATACACCTTTACATGGTACCGGGAATATACCAATACGTACAATTTTAAAGGAAATGGATTATGGTAATGTTTTTATCGATGAAGAACAGGCCATGCCTGACCCTGAATTTTCTACCGTTGATTCACCCAATCCGGAAAATCCCGAAGCTTTCCAACGGGCGGTTAAGCTGGGCAAAGAAGTTAATGCCGATATTCTAATTGCTACAGATCCGGACTGTGACCGGGTGGCAGTAGCGGTATTAAATAAAGTTTCATATCTATTCTTAAATGGTAATCAGACCGGAGCCTTACTATTAGACTATATTCTCAGTATGCGAAAAAAGAACGGAAATTTACCCCAAAAAGGATTTGTCATGAAAACTATTGTCACTTCAGAGATGGGTAGAGTGATTGCTGATTACTATGATATTCCGACATATGATACCCTAACCGGGTTTAAGTTTATTTGTAATAAAGCAATGGAATTAGAAGAAAAAGACGGAACCTTTCTATTTGGTTACGAGGAAAGTATCGGTTATTTGACCGGAGATTTTGTCCGTGACAAGGATGCTGTTATCAGTGCCATGTTGATTGCCGAAATGGCTGCCTATCATCAAAAGAGAGGATTGACCTTACTCGATGCCCTCAATCAGCTTTATCAACGGCACGGATATTATCTGGAACACCTGGAGTCTATTTATCTGGAAGGCATGGAAGGGGAGCAGCAAATGGCAAAGATAATGAACGCTTTTCGAGAGGGTTTCCCGGAAATATCAGGAATGAATATTTCACGTAAAATTGATTATCAATCCTCCTTCCAATACGATTATGAAAAGAAAAAGGAAGAAATTGTCGATATACCGCAATCCGATGTCTTGAAATGCTTTTTTTCTGATGGATCCTGGTATGCTATTCGTCCATCCGGAACTGAACCAAAAATTAAAATCTATATGTCTCTGGTAGGAAAA
>CAYWJZ010000032.1:0-1905 GCA_964458635.1 uncultured Atribacterota bacterium | reverse complement strand
TATTTCTCAGATTTTTTCCTCTATTAAGTAGTACTTTTATTGCTTCTGCAACCTGGAAGGAGGCAATCATAGTAGGAGAAAACGAGGGCGCACTGACTCTTTCTTTTTTGTTTTCTTGGTCATACCTTTGCGGGGGCCCATAAATAGCTTCGAGCCCTTTATCCTGTGGAAAGATAGTGCTCACCTGTCCGTTAAAACCATTGATAGCTCCATGAATAAACGGTATCTTTAGTTCCCAGCAAGCTTTTGCCAGAACAAAACGAGAAGGAATATTATCGAGAGCGTCTATTGCCAGATCAGCTCCCTGAATTACCTGCTGGATATTTGTAGCATCAACAAATTGAGGACAGGATTTGATCTTTACACTGGAATTGATTTTGGTTATCCTTTCTGCTGCAACTTCTGCTTTATTTTTTCCAATCTTGTTTTCTGTGGATATTAATTGGCGATTAAGGTTGCTTTCCTTGAACGTATCTCCATCAACTAAGATTAGGTTTCCTACTCCCAATCTGGCTAACATTTCAATAATACTCCCACCCAGGCCGCCACAACCAATCACAGCTACATTTGAGGAAAGTAGTTTTATCTGTTCTGAAAAACTTATGGAATCATAATTTCTTTCATACCTTTCAGGCATGATATTTTCTCGCAATGCAGCGATTTCAATATCGAGAGAAAATAGATCATACTTTTCTGCTAAACCCTGCACTTTTTTGATTGATATTACGGGAATGTATTTAACATCAATTGTTTTATCTGATTGTTTTTTTATAATCTTTAATTCCTTAGATAAATTTTCAGGGATTTTATCCATATTTCTATCACCGATTTACAGTAAATATCGCACTCGCATAGCGGGTGGCTTTAAGAACCTCTAAAAGAGGGCGAAAAATTATCATCTGACTTAGCTTAATCTTTTTACGGTAAAACCATTTTATTTTTTTAATAATTATACCAGTAAGGTCAAATAATATATAATATCTTTCATATAGAACTGGCATATAGAAAGGCATTTATCTTAAAATGTAGGTAAATATTTTTGTTTTTATCCTGGATTTAAAGTAAAATAATTTTGTCAATATATGAACAATCATTATTAAATCATGTGCCAGAAATTTGACTGACAGACTAAAATTATTAATGATTAAAAAAAATCATGATTTTGGGAAATCATAATAAAAGAGTATTGGGAAAATGAAAAAAGATAATAAAATTACTTTAGTTATATTGGTTTTTGTTGTCATAATTACTGTTTTATCTGCCCTCGAGTTTATAGAACAAGGGAAACCGGATATTATTGTGGCAGGACCTGGTGTTACAAAAAAAGCAAAACTAAGTGATTATTTCCCTGACTTAGAGGGAGAATATAGTGATACTCCGGTTTATTCTTTAGAAAGTGGCAAACCGGGTGGAACTGTTTTTGTTCTGGGTGGTACTCACCCCAATGAGCCGGCTTCTATGTTAACGGCCGTCCTGTTAATAGAAAATGCAGTTGTGACAGAGGGAAGAATGATTGTCATCCCTCAAGCCAATCGAAGTGCATTTTCCCACACTAATCCACCGGAAGGAACTCCTCGATATTTAAATTTTAATACATCTGCGGGAATCAGAAAGTTTAGATATGGTTCACGGATAACTAATCCAATTCATCAATGGCCGGATCCAGATATATATATCAATCACTTCGGACAATCACTTTCCGGCTCCGATGCCCGTAATTTAAACAGAGGGTATCCGGGAGACCCTGAAGGTAATTATACGGAAAAAATCTGTTATGCAATTATGGAACTTATCAGACAGGAAGAATGTGATTTGTCTATCGATTTACATGAAGCTTCACCCGAATACCCGGTAATTAATGCTATTGTTGCCCATGATGATGCTGTTGATATAGCCGGCATGTCT
>CAYWJZ010000031.1:0-9294 GCA_964458635.1 uncultured Atribacterota bacterium | reverse complement strand
AACTACAAAAATTAATCAGTCGTGCTATTCAACATAAAGGTTTTTCAGTTGTTGAAGTGTTTACCACTTGTCCTACCCACTTTGGGCGAAGAAATAAAATAAAAAATTCTGCAAAATTATTGGAACGACTAAAAGACTTAACTATCACTAAAAATCAAGCCGAAAAATTGAGTCCTGAAGAAAGAAAGAATAAGTTAATAAGAGGTGTATTGCTGGAAGAGGAAAGACCGGAGTATGTGGAAGAATATGATCGGTTAACCGGATTTAAAGAAGTAGAGGTGTAGTCAAGATGAATTTAAAAGATTTAGATAGGATTGAATTACGTTTTAGCGGTACCGGCGGTCAGGGTCTGGTTTTGGCAAGCATTATTATGGCAGAAGCAATGATGATGTCAGATTATAATGTTATACAGGGAGAATCTCATGGGATTGAAGCACGTGGTGGAGCCAGCAGAGGAGAGTTGATTGCCAGCAAAAAAGAAATTTATGATTTGACTGTTAAGGAACCTATTGTTTTTGTGACCATTTCGCAGGAATCCTGCAATAAATATTATAAAAATATTTATCCTGATGCCCTGGTTGTTATTGATTCTTCATTGGTAGAAAACATTCCCACAGATATTAATTCAAAAAATATTTATTCACTACCTTTTAACCAGACTATCCAAGAACAGCTGGGAACGATCTTGCCGACAAATATTGCTTTTTTAGGTGCCCTGGCTGGGCTCACGGACATTGTTGCACCTGAAAAAATCAAGGAAGCAATTAGCAACAGAGTGCCGAAGGATAGCAAAGAACTAAACCTTAAAGCTTTTGATATTGGAATGGATTTAGCAAAAAGAGATAAATAAGTAAGAAAAATTGACGGGAGAAAGCAAATGAAATTCTATGAATATAATGTCAGGGAAATATTTTCTTCGGAAGGAATTCTTACTTCAGAAAGCGAACTCGCTTTATCCCCTTCAGAAGTATTTGATGCTGCTAAAAGAATCAATTCATCTGTCGTGCTTAAGTCTCAGATATTAACAGGTGGAAGGGGAAAAGCAGGTGGGATTCGTTTTGCTGACAGCCCTGAAGAAGCAAAAGAAGTTGCCTCAGAGTTATTTTCCAAAAAAATCAAAGGATATCCAATAAACAAAATACTTGTTGCAACAAAAGAAGATATTAAAAAGGAATACTATCTGGGAATTACCATTAATTTTCAGAAAAGAAAAACATCCATGATATTTAGCGCTGAAGGTGGTGTTGATATTGAGGAGTTGGCAGTGAAAAGTCCGGAGAAAATTATCAAAATTGATATCGATCCTGTTATCGGAATACAAAATTACCATCTAACACCATTGGCAAAGGCATTGGATTACAATAAGGCTCTTTTTACTCAGCTGAAACATATTTGTAAACAATTATATTCCATTTATACTAAATATGATTGTTTATTAGTTGAAATTAATCCATTGGCATTAGTAGACAAAGGAGAAAAACTAATGGCTCTGGATGCAAAACTGGAATCCGATGATAATGCAAATTACAGGCAGACCAATCTGGCTGAAATATGGGATGAGAAAACAGAAGATCAGATAGAACTTATTGGAAGGAAAGAAGGCTTTGTTACCATAAAATTGGAAGGATCAGTTTCCATCATTAGCAACGGGGCTGGCAATGCTATTTATGCACTTGATTTATTAAAAAAATATGGTACCAGCGCAGCCAGTATTTTAGATTTAAGCGGGGGAGCCACTGCTGAAAAAGTACAAAGAGCAGTAAATGTGGTTTCCCAGGATCAAGATGTTAAGGCAATATTATTTAATGTATTTGGTGGAATTACCAGATGTGATGAAATTGCCAAGGGAATTATTCAGAGTATACAGAATATTCCAAAAAATATTTCAGTTGTCTGTCGACTGCAGGGAACCAACAGGGAAGAAGGAATTAAAATATTAAATGATGCCGGATTCCAGGCTTCGATGTATTTGGAAGATGCTATTAAAAAAGTCGTTAAACTAATTAGCTAGTAGGTGGTGAAAAATGAGTATTTTAGTTGATCAAAATACCAGGTTAATTGTCCAGGGAATAACAGGCAGAGAAGGAACTTTTCATGCCAGATTAATGAAAGAATATGGAACAAATGTTGTTGCCGGTGTAACCCCCGGAAAAGCAGGAACATATATTGATGATATTCCGGTGTTTGACAGTGTGTTGGAGGCAAAAGAAGAAACGGGTGCTAATGCTACTATTTTATTTGTTCCACCCAGGTTTACCAGGGATGCTGTTTTAGAAGCCTGTGAAGCAGGTATAGAATTGATTGTTACGATTGCAGAAGGAGTTCCCCTGCATGATATGCTGTTTTGTGTTAATTATGCTAATAAGAAAAAAAATATTCTAATAGGTCCAAATTGTCCGGGCATTATTTCTCCCGGAAAAGCAAAAGTTGGTTTTATGGCCGATATGATATATTCAGAAGGACCAATAGGAATCATGTCCAGGAGCGCTACATTGTCTTATGAAACGGCCAACAACCTTTCCAATGAAGGGATAGGACAATCTACTGTAATTGGCGTAGGAGGGGATCCGATATGTGGCTCTACTTTTGTGGACTTATTACCTTTCTTTGAACAGGATGAACAAACAAAAGTTATGATGATGATTGGTGAGATTGGTGGTAGCAATGAAGAAATTGCAGCTCAATACGCTAAAGAAAATATTAGCAAACCACTTGTTGCTTTTATTGCCGGAGAAGCCGCACCCGAAGGGAAGAGAATGGGGCATGCCGGTGCAATTGTATCACCCGGCGGTGAAGGCGGAGCTCAGAAAAAGAAAGAAACCTTAAGAGCCAATGGGGTTACGGTAGTTGAGAAATTAACTGAAATACCCGAGGTAATTAGAAAAGTCTTATCAACTCAACATTAATATGTAAAATATCAATAATTTATAAATCGCTGTAAAGATATTTTGGTTCCCCCAGTTTGCTTTAGTTTGAAATTTGATTTGAAAATATTATAGTATATAATGGTAAATAAACTAATGACGAAAGTAATTAAAATTTCTTACTTAGACAAGGAGGGGGTGATGTTAAAAGTAGTCATGACTTAGTTGCTTGCATTACGAAGCAGCATAGGTTTTTGTATGGATAAAGATTATCTTAATTGAAAAATAAAAAACTAAGGAGGTTCGTTATGTTATCTACCAAAAATCCTACTAACATTTTCATTTTTACACTTGTCTTGATATTAGTGCTAACTTTTTCTAGTTTAACGGTTTTTTCTCAGACAATCACCCTAAAGTATTCTGACAGTGATCCACCGGGTGGAATGAGAACTGATTTTCTAAAAGAAGTCTGGTTACCTGAAATTGAAAAACAGACTGATGGTCAGGTAAAATTCCAGGATTTCTGGGGAAGTGCCCTTCTTGGACCGGCAGAAGCGTTAAAAGGTTGTCAGGATGGTGTAACCGATATGACCATGGTATTCGCTGATTTTTATCCCAAACAGCTTCCTGCTATGCAGTTATTTAGACTATTTCCAAGATCTCCGGAAAAATGGGAAAATATTTCTTGGATTTATCGCCAAGCCTTTGAACAAATACCTCTTTTTAATGAAGAATTGGAAAGATGGAACCAAAAGGTATTGTTAATTACGGTAGGTTTGCCTTCAGGAATGTCAGCTACTTATCCTATTGATAGCGTAGAAGATATTGTTGATTATAAATGGAGGGCATCCAGTCGTTGGCATTTGGCAATTTTGGAAGAAATTGGTGCCAATGTTGTTTCAGTGCCCTGGAATGATGTTTATATGGCTCTCTCCACTGGTACTATTGATGGCGTTTTGACCAATTATGATGGTTTACATATGATGAAATTTTATGAAGCTGGCGAGAATATTCTGGTTGGTCCACAACTCTGGTGGGCAACACCTTTCTTGATGACCATCAATATTGATAAATGGAATAGTTTGCCGGAAGATGTACAGGAAGGAATTATGGAAGCCAGTCGTATAGCAGAAGAAAAATTTGGGGAAGTATTTGCTAATGCTCTGGAAAAAACCATCGAAGAACAAAGAGACTATGGATGCACCGTAAAAATGATGGACGATGAAGACGTTGCAATGCTTTCAGACGAAGATGCTTTCAGCCGTTATAGAAATATTTGGATTGAGGAAGCAAAAGAAGAATTTGAAATCGAAGATGCGGCTTACATTGTAAATCGTTTGAAATTAATCATGGAAGAAGGAATAGCAAGAGAAGAAGCTCAATAAATGTTCAAGCTAAGAAAAAGTTCTAACTATTAATAAATTTAAGAAAAAAAGATATCCCCATCTTCGATATTCAGGAAAGATGGGGATATCTTTAGGGAATACTAATTTCATTTTTCATTCTCTAAGGATTGTTATTTCTGTTAATTATTAAGTAGAAAGAAGCAGGGTGAAGATATGAGAAAATTAATTCATCTGATTAATCAAAAATTATCCGAATTATGTGGATGGCTGTTATTAGTTATCATGGTTTTATTGACTCTCGATCTTGCCACCAGAGAAATGGGCGACCCAATTCAGGGGCTTACTACCATGGCTGTTTTTGTCATGATGGCAGTGATTTATTTAGGAATGCCCCGTTGTGAAGAATATGATGAACATGTGAATATTGATATATTGGCAGTAAAATTACCTCCCAAATGGGCTACAATTACTAAAATTATAACAAATATTTTTGAATTAATTACTATCGGTTTTTTTCTTTATGAGATGTATTTTAATTTTATATTTTCTTATACAACAAGAGAGGCTTTTGCTGATACCACAATTTTGGCTATATGGCCTTCAAAACTAGCCATATTAGTTGGCTTATTATTTTTCGAAATTCAGATATTAATTAATTTAATAGATAATATCATAAGATATAAAGAAGGCAATTATATTGAAAAAACGATGGAAGAAGCAAGCAAAAGTCAGAATTTTTAATCTAAAACATGTAAAGTATTTATTGCTATCTTTTTTGGAAAGGATATAACAATATGGAATTCACAGTTGTGGGAATTTATAGTATTTTATTATTGTTATTTTTAATAGGAATTGGAACACCTATTGGGGTAAGCTTTATTTTAAGTGGTTTTATAGGTAGCATGCTTCTTTTAGGACTGGATACTTCATTTTCGCTTCTCAGCCAGGTAGCCTATTATTCTGTTGCTGCCCCAACCTGGACTGCCTTGCCATTATTTATTTTAATGGGATCCATAGCTGCCAGAGGTGGTTTTGCCAAGCGAGCTTATCGTGGATTTGATGCTTTATCAAAGGGTCTTCCCGGCTCGTTAGGGATAGCTACCTGTTTTGGCTGTGCGGCTTTTGGAGCTATATCCGGCTCATCTATTGCGACTACAGCGATTTTTGGCAGGTTAGCTTTGCCGGAAATGAGAGAGCTAAAATATGATAAATCATTTTCAGTTGGCTGCATTGCCTCTGCGGGAACCTTTGCTTCTATGATACCACCCAGTATGATGTTTGTGGTTTATGCCTTATTTACCAACACCTCAATTGGTAGATTATTCTTTGCCGGAATTATTCCCGGAATTATTACAGCATTTGTGTATTCTTTTTCTATTATGTATCGGGCTAAGTATAATAAAAAATTAGCACCACGTCCGGAAAAGGAAGAAATACTGACAGTTAAGGAGAGATTTATAGAAGCTGGGAAAGCCTGGCCTATTGCGGTAGTGGCAATGATTATTCTGGGAGGAATTTACACCGGCACTACTACACCAACCGAAGCAGCTGCAGTAGGTTCAATCGTCGTGCTTATCGTGGGTCTTTTAGAACGCAAAATTAACAAACTGGAACAGGTTTCACTTGCCCTGAGGGAATCAGCAAATACTACTGCCATGATTTTTTTAATTAATATTGGTGCATTGTATTTCAGTCGAGTTATAACCATAACCCGTTTACCTGCTGATATTACCATGCTAATCAATAACTGGGATGTCCCGAGATTCTATATTTTACTGGCAATACTGGTCATATATTTTTTCCTGGGCATGATCATGGTTCCTATTGGGATTTATGCTATGACTTTGCCAATTATCATGCCTATATTGACCACTCTCGGTTATGACCCTATCTGGTTTGGTGTCATAACATTAAAGCTAACTGAAATTGCGGCTATTACTCCTCCTGTAGGACTAAATGTTTATGCCATGAAAGGTGTGGTAAGTAGAGACATTTCCTTAGTAGATATATTCAATGGGATTTGGCCATTTTTATTGTGTGATATTGTTGTATTGGTTTTTCTGATACTATTTCCGCAAATATCTTTATGGTTGCCTAATTTGTTGATGGGTTAAGTGTTTTATATTATTTAATATCAATAAATAAATCAGGAAATATACAAAAATAATATAGTTGAACTAAAGAGGTTTTAATATTTAATATTGTGCAGATAATTTATAAAGGGGATAGAAAATAATGAAAGAAAGAGCTATGGTTAATTTAGTTATTAAGAATGTTAATATTTTAACGAGTGATGCAATTGAAAGTGAATATCTTGTAAGAGGAGGAGTTGCAGTAAATAATGGTAAAATTGTGGCAATTGCTGAGGAAGAATTACTGCCTGAAGCTGAAAAAACCATTGACGGAAAAGGTAATCTGTTATTACCCGGAACAATTGATACACATGTTCATTTGAGAGATCCCGGACATGCAGAAAGGGAGACTTTTAAAACCGGAACCATGGCAGCTGCCGCAGGCGGAGTTACTACTATTTTAGAGATGCCCATTTCCGTTCCACCTCCTTATTCTCCTGAACTGATCGAAAATAGAAAAAAAATTGCTGAATCCCAGGTTTTGGTAGATTTCTGTTTATTCGGAGCAGCGGGCGCAAATAAAATAGAGCATATCCAGTCATGTTCAGAGGCAGGAATAGTAGGCTTTAAAACATTCTTTCATCAGGCACCGGAAGGGAGAGAGGAAGAATTTGACGGGCTAACTATGGAAAATGCCGGACTTCAATTTAAGGGATTAAAAGAAGTGAGCAAAACCGGTAAACTAATTGCAGTTCATTGTGAAAATAATGATATGGTACAGGAAGGCATTAAGGAGTTGAAGGCTAAAGGTAAAATTGATCCGGAGGCACATGCTCTTTCAAGACCGCCGATTTGTGAAACCGAAACAGTAAGTAAGGTATTGCTGTTTGCCAGGGAAACAGGTTTAAAAGTCGATTTTGTCCATATTTCTAATCCTGAGGCCATGGAACTCATCAAGCAGGGAAAAAAAGAAGGGATGGATATTTATTTGGAAACCTGTCCCCAATACCTTTTTCTGACTACTGAAGATTTAAAAAAGCATGGTGCTTATGCCAAATGTAATCCTCCTTTACGGGAACAAAAAGTGCGTGATGCTTTATGGAAATATATTGAAGATGGCACAGTAGATTTTATTGGAAGCGATCATTCTCCTTATTTGGATGAAGAGAAAAGAAAAGGATTAGAAGATATTTTCAAGGCCCCTGCCGGGTTTCCTGGCATAGAACAGCGTTTACCATTACTGCTTACTGCAGTGAAAGAGAAAAAATTAAGTTTATACAGGGCAATAGAATTATTAGCGATTAATCCTGCAAAGACATTTGGTTTATATCCCAAAAAAGGGGTAATTCGAGTAGGTTCGGATGCCGATTTTGTGCTAGTAAATATGGAAAAAGAGTTTGTTGTCGATAATAAAAAAATGTTTACTCATGCTAAAGAAATTGCCAGGGTTTTTAACCAATGGAAGCTGGTTGGTCAACCGGAATTAACCATAGTAAGAGGTAAAATAGTTTTTCAAGATGGGCAGATTACCTCAGATGCTCCAGGGTGGGGACAATTTGTACCAGGGAAGTAATAAATAATAAACAAGTTAGGCAATATCACCAAAAAGTAGGAGAAAAGGAGAATTTAACTATGAAGAAAAAAGCAGTTGTAGCTATCGGGGGAAATTCTTTAATCAAGGACAGTAAAAAAATTTCTATAGAAGATCAACTGGAAACCGCTTCTGAAACCTGCGAACATTTGATTGGCATCATTAAAGAGGGATACAATCTAGTAGTCACTCATGGAAACGGTCCACAGGTAGGTTTTAGTTTGATACGTTCGGATTTGGCCAGCAGTAGCTTGCCGTTAGTTCCCATGTATGCCTGTGGTGCAGATACGCAGGGTACCATTGGATATATGTTACAGCAATCATTACATAATCATTTTAAACAATATGGTATGAATAATATTGCTGCTACAGTTGTAACTCAGGTAAAAGTTGATATTAATGACCAAGCTTTTAAAAATCCTACAAAACCTGTAGGACGGTTTTATGAAAAAGAAAGGGCTGAAGAGTTAAAAGAAAAATTAGGTTGGACTATTGTTGAAGATTCGGGAAGAGGATATCGTAGAGTTGTGCCCTCCCCAATCCCTATTGAGATTATTGAACGCCCTGTTATTCAAGACCTGGTAGAACAGGGAATTATAACTATTGCAGTTGGTGGAGGCGGAATACCGGTTTTTGAAGACGAAAATGGTCAGATCAAAGGTTGTGCGGCAGTGATTGATAAGGATCATGCCTCAAGTCTACTGGCTAGAAACATTAAAGCAGATTTATTTATCATTTCTACTGCTGTGGAAAAGGTTAGTCTAAACTTCAATACCGAAAATCAGCAAGAGATTGACCAAATGAGTGTAGCCGAAGCTAAAAAATATATTAAAGAGGAACATTTTGCCAAAGGAAGTATGCTTCCCAAGATTCAAGCTGCTATCCAGTATTTAGAGGGAGGTGGCAAAGAAGTAATAATAACTAATCCTGAAAATCTTACTAGAGCAATTGAAGGTGAAACCGGTACCCGTATTTTTAATTAATAATAAAGATTTTAAATAACCAATTATAAATATATAAAGGAGGAAAATAATGAGTAATATTTCACTTAAAGGAAGAAATCTTGTATCTATAATGGACCTTAACCGAAAGGAAATTGAACGCATATTTGAACTTGCCACAACAATGGAGCCAATTATTAATAACAGAACAAAAAGCCAGGTTTTATCTGATAAAATATTAGGTGCTTTATTCTTTCAGCCAAGCACCAGAACACGCTTAAGCTTTACTTCTGCTATGCACCGTTTAGGGGGCGATGTGTTGGGATTTCACAGCGCCGAAGCTTCCAGGGCAGGAGATAAAAATTACAGTGAATCAATGGCAGATACTGCCCAAATGCTTACTTTTTATTCGGATATTATAGTAATAAGACATCCGGAAGCAAGTGCCCCCCATATTTTAGCCGAGCATTCTGATGTTCC
>CAYWJZ010000030.1:0-9504 GCA_964458635.1 uncultured Atribacterota bacterium | reverse complement strand
TAATGTACCTTCTATGGCCGCACCACCGGACATGCCTACAAAAATACCCTCGTTTAGAGCAAGTTTACGAGCCATGATATAGGCAGGTTCATCTTCCTCAGTGATTTTTTTATCCAGTCTATCAAGGTTAAAAATTTTTGGAACTTTCGCTTCTTGCATATTTTTAAGGCCCTGAATAGCATGACCTTTGGTTGGTTCAACACCTATAATTTTTACTTCCGGTTTCTTTTCCCTCAGATATCTTGCTACCCCCATTAATGTCCCGCTGGTGCCCATTCCGGCATACAAAGTTTTACCTTGTATCCCCTGGCTACACCTATCATAGCCAAAGCTATCCGGGTATTGCCGGAAGTCGGTTCAAGAATAGCCTTGGTGTATTTCCAATCGCTGATAGTATATCCATGATTACTCCTCATAAAGCTTAATTATATATTTTTTGAATAAATAACTTTTTAAGATTTTACTAAATCTTTTAAAGTAATTGAACTCAGTGTATCGGAAATTTTATCATCCAGCTTTTCCCAGACATCGCGGGTTACACAACCGGAAACCCTCCTGCACACAGATGGGTTCTTTATACATTCTACCGGACTTAGATTTCCTTCCAAAGTTTGCACAATATCTTTTATTGTTATCAGAGAAGGATCTTTTGCTAACCTATATCCCCCGTGTGCTCCTCGGGATGAACTGATTAATCCGTTTGCTTTAAGAGGAATTACCAGGTGGCTTAAGTATTTCTCAGAAATATCTTCTGCACTGGCAACATCTTTTAAAAAAACATTCCCTTTATGATAATTTAAAGCTAAATCCAGCATTAATCTTGTTCCATATCTTGAGCGGGTAGAAAGTCTCATAAAGGCACCTCGTTTATTACTATTATTACTATTCTTTTAATAGTAATTAATTCTAAAATAAAAACCAGCTTTTGTCAATAAAAAAATAACTTTTTACGAGTATTTTTAAAAATATCAGCACTTCCGGGATATTTCATCAAAGTAACACACAGATAATATTAAAAAATAGTCTTTTTGTTCATTACCTGTCACCTCCTATCTTTACGTTCATTTTTATCAAGATAGACGGGTTTGAGGAGAATGGAATCAGTTTCGGTGGCATTATAGATTTGCAAAAGTAGCTCATTATCTGGCTATTCTAAACCTTCTATGATAAAATTAATGAAAATTGTCTTTGTGTATTTCTGCACCCATAAAACCTTATTTGGACTTCAGCTTTGTGCCATTAGCCGAATTGATCTGTCTGACAAATAATCTTTCTGGTCTATTCGAAGAAGAAATGGGAAGAACATGATTTTTCAGCTACAAGCATCTTGAAAAGTGACTTTAACAATGGAAACACCTTAAAATATAAGCTTGATTATTTCAAACAATATTTTCAAGCAATATGATAATCAATAAAGGAGTAAGGATAAAATGAGTTTACTGTACCTAGATCCTTTAGAAGTAGAAATGAAGCTTGCGCAAAAAATATTCAACCGGCATTTTGAACGCGACAATAAACTGGATTCTGAGTATGATGAACGCCGCAAGAAATTGATGCTTACTGATATTCAATATAACCTGAAAATAGTCAATATGGCAGTTAAATATGGCTCTGAAACACTCTTAACAGATTACGCTGTATGGATTTACAAGTTGCTGGTTTCCCGCATGAATGATTTGCCCCCAGATAGAATTAAAGACCAGATGATCACACATTACAGAATCATTGCCGAAGTTCTGAATGAAGAAATGTCCCGGGGAGATAAGAAAAAAACAACTTACTACCTGGACCTGGCGATTCAAGCAACAGAAGAAGCCACAGCAGAAGAGCCTGTTTCTGCTCTTCCGGTGCAAACCGAACTGGCCGGTTTACGCTCACAGTACCTGCAGTACCTTTTAGAGGGAAAAAAGCAGGATGCAATTTCACTGATCAATAAAGCGGTTGAGCAGGGCATGCCGTTGGAAAAGATTTACCTGGAAGTTTTTCAGGATGCTATGTATGAAGTAGGTAATTTATGGCATCAAGGCAAAATAAAGGTAGACAAAGAGCACTACTGTACTGCAGTCACCCAAAATGCCATGGCCCAGTTTTATTCTAAGATATTTTCTACCCCACGCAAGGGTTTAACCCTCATTGCCTGCTGTGTAGGTAATGAGCTTCATGAAATGGGCATTCGTATGCTTTGTGATTTGTTTGAATTAAATGGGTGGGATTGCATTTATCTGGGTGCTGCCGTACCGTTTGAAAGCATCAAGAAGTCTATCGAAGAAAACAAGCCTCAATTAATTGCCCTTTCTGTCACTATGCCTCATTTTCTTGATCAATGCAAGGAACTTATTGATGCTTTAAGAAATGATGGTCACTATCAGGATTATAAAATTGCGGTTGGCGGCAGAATCTTTCAACTGGCTCCGGATTTATATAAAAAATGGGGAGTGGATCTCAGTACCCAAAACGCATTGGAACTAATCAAGTGGGCTAATCAGAATTTTTAGGTTGACCTTTATTAAAAGTTTTTTATTGGTTTATAGGAGAGTATTTTATGTTTAAATTTATGGCATATATTAAGGAAGATGGTGCAGTGTCTTCAGTAAAATGGTGCACCCCAGAGAATTTAATTACTAAAGGTGCTTATTTGATGGATTTTTTCGCAAAGGAAAGCAAAAATGCTATCTTAAAGATGCTACATAATGCTTATACCAAGGGCACCGACTGCTCTGTTACCACCCAGGCTATTATTAATAAAACCATTGTTCCGGTTACTCTATTTTCTCTGAAAATAAACGGAGAAGTAATTGTATGCGGTTTTGACAGTGGGGCTGCAGAATATGAACTAAGCCAAGAATATGTCAGGATCTTCAATGATTTTGTTAATGATATCCGCAAGGAATTCAGCAGAAGCATTAAAGATCGCGAATTATCGATACGAGAACAGTTTGAAGAAATTCAAAAGCTGAACAATGATTTGTTAAATACCAGGCGACAGTTGGAAAAAGCAAACGGTATACTGGAAAGAAATTACCTGGAACTGCAAAACAAGTATGTTAAAGATCCCCTGACCGGAGTAGTTGGCAGGCACCAATACTGGGCTGAAATAGAAAAAGTGATTCAGGAAAAACCAGATCAATTAGGCATATTATCCTTTATTGATATCGATAATTTTAAGTTTATTAATGATACCTATGGGCATGCGACAGGTGATTTATATCTGGTTAAATTTGCAGAACGCTTGCAAAACATGAACCTGCCCAACACAATAATTATCCGCATCTCCGGTGATGAATTTGCCTTATTTACTTATGGACTTGATCAAGTCGATCAAGAGGTTTTAAATTGGATTTGGTCTAAATTAAAAGAACATGTTTTTTCCATACCTATCAATATAAATGATTTTTCCTTACCCATATCAATAAGTTTAGGTATGGCTACTTATGGTATTGATACAAAACTGGTGAACGAGTTACTTGAATATGCCGACTTCGCTATGTACAAAGCAAAAAGCAAAGGGAAAAACCGTTATTATAAGTTTAATATGGATGAATACTTAAAGCAAAAAGAACCCAATCTACGCTCTCAGGCTTTATGGGATATGATTGATAATGAAGATTTCTATCATGTATACCAACCGGTTGTCAGGGTTGACGACGGTAGTGTTTATGGGTACGCGGTCCATTTAAGAACTGACAATGCTTTTTTTCAGGATACCGAAGACCTGCTGCAAGTAGCCATGGAAAGCGGTATTTATAAAGCTTTAAACGAGGCTTCTTTAAATATGCTGAAAAAATACCTTCAAAGTGCACTCGGTAAATCACTTGCAAAAAACAAGCTCTTTATTACCCAGGGTCCTTATCCGTTGTACCGTTATGATATTTTCCGGAATATAACTGAAGTAGCCAATGATAACCAACTGATTTTAGAAGTTGTCATATCGACGAGAATGCCTTTGATTGATCTGAAGAAAAAATACGCCGAGGCAAAAAAAGGCGGATTTATGCTGGCAATAAATAATTTTGGATCAGGACAGATCGATGAAATGGCAATTCTAACAGTACGCCCTGAGTTTGTCAATCTTGAAATGGAATTGGTAAATATTGTTCATGATAACCGGGACCTCCAGGAAAAGTTGCAAACAATTATAAAGTTCGCCCACCAACAAAATGTCCAGGTAATAGCCAAAGGTGTGGAAAACAAAGTTACCATGGAAATCCTTATTAAGCTTGGAGTTGATTACCTGCAGGGTTACTATCTTGGTGGTTCAGCGAAAACTCCGGGTAAAATAAGCAGTCAGGTTAGAAAAGAAATAATAAAGGCTTTTAGTAATGAAGACAGTTGAAGTAACCAGAGCTGGTATTGTTTTAACTCTGGTAATGGTATTTTATGCCTTGTTTAAAGGCACATCCAATATTTTAAATGCATTGTTGGTTCCTCTCTTGTTGTATACTGCAATCTCCAGCTTCAGCTTAAAAGGCAGGATAGTACTTTTTTTTGCTTTGATTTTTTTAAGCGCAATTATCAATGTATGGCAAATCTTTTTTTCATTGGTTTATTTTTTGCTGGCTGTGCTTATTAATCTAACTACAGTCTGGCAATGGAAGTTACCGCTGCGCATCGCCCTGGTTTCTGTTGTGGTATTTATTAGTTACCTCTTCTCGATAAGATTAACTGATCTTGTTTTTGGCACCAGGATAGAAACAATTATGCTGCAATTTGTCGGGGGCAATTATTTTATCTATGCAGCCATTATTGCCCTGGAAGGATTTGTCGTCGGGACAATTTTAGTATGGGGCGCCTATATTTATGATAAAAAAGCAAGCATATAATAAAGAATCAGTGTTTTCTTAAATATTAGATTTGTTGATAGGAGATTAAATAGCACTTGGGAAAGACTCAATCACCTCACCGGGAACAATCTTCTCAACCAAAATTCGGAAAAACCCAATCATTGGCATAATAAGTAAAACAATTGAGCCATTAAAGATAGTATGGGCATTGGCAATTTGACGGCTTAAATCACTATTGGTCAAAGCAACAACTTATACATAAACTTCTGTATCACCAAGCAACCAAAAAACTCTTAACCCAATCGGGCAGGGGAGGCAATTGATTATCTTCAATCATTGATTGCCATTTTTCATCAGTTAAACGGTCTTCCATCGGATGTTTAAATTCATAATAAGAAAAGACCGGCCCTCTTAGAATCTTCTCTTGGCTGTCCTCGGAGATAAGAACAAAAAGATTAAATGGTTTACCAATCCCCTCTTCTAATACTTGCTTGGTATTAATATCAGTATGCACATCAGCTACCAGGGCTGATTGGTGATCTGTTTGAGAAGTGATTTTTTGCATTAATGATTCCGGAAAATCCGTTAAAGAAGTTAATTGTTCTCCGATATTCCATATCATTTTATATTCTTCTTCAGTTAGGCTTTGACCTTTTCTTTCCTTCAGAGCAATTATTTCTAACTGATTCAGTAAACCGATAAACTGCTCCAATTTTTGCTTTACGGCAGTATGGATAGAATATTTATCCTCAATTGCAAGCAGCCCCTTACTTAATTCTTTTAAACGTCGATACACACGAGGATAGGGCTCCACTAATCCCTTAGTCATCTCTATTTTTACAGGCGCACTTCTCGTAAACATGGTGTAACTTTGTTTGGCATATAAGATGGTATCATGCCTTAATTCAGTCCAGGAGCCCAGCATGGTATTGATTAATTTATCTTTCCAGGCAGAGGAATTGATAAAAGACCAGGGTATTTGGTCATCTTCTTTATCCAAGAGAGGCAGGAAAGCATAAAGCCAATTCCAATAGATATTTTCATGCCACTGTGCATGATTTAATTTAGAAAATTCATCATTCAATAAATTAAACTGCTCGTAATAGTAGGTATATTCGGTATCACCCTCCTCCTCCAGTATTTGTAAAGCTCTTTCTGAACCCAATACGGCTGCTATATCAAGCCCTCTTGGAAAAGCTCGGGCAGGTCCAACATTGGGAATTACTTCCATGGTAAAGGGCTTATCATTACCAGTGTATCGCATGATGGTATGATCATCTTTCTCCTGATAGACCATTTCCTGCAAAATATAGGAATCAGGGATGAAACGCTGGCCCATCAATCGAAAACCTTTAGTTGTAGAACTAAATTCTCCCTCCACTGTATCGGCTGCACCGGAAAGTATCCTGGGAGATCTTAACTCCATAGCAAGTTCAATCAGCTTATCCAAATTTTCATCATTCCCAAACTGGTCAATCGAATAGTCTGAACCAAATTGTTTCTGTATTAACTTGCGATAATCGTAGACATTCAGATCATCGCTCTTACCAACCAGGTAAGTAGTAATCTCGTAAATTTTTTTCCATTGTTCCAGGGCAATCTGGTCATTCATGAGTGCATCTGTCATCAATAGTGCCTGGCGGGTCATTTCTCTGCCATGTGATGCAGCATCATCTGTTTTCCCCGGCTGAAGCTTAAAATCAATCCGGCCTAACCACATCATAGCTTTAAAATATCGCTCGAATTTCTCATTTCGAGTATAATGTCCCCGTGGTTTGTATTGACTATAATCCTCATAGGCATAAGGAGTATCATATATAGAAGGATTTTCTACATAGGTTAATAGTTCTCGAAAAGCAAGCCCCTTCTGTTTCTCAATATTTTCTAATTCCTGATTTACGATTTCCTCTAATTGATAGTCAATGGAAAAATCGGGATCAAATTGTTTCTTAGCCACAGTAAAAAAACCAATATTCAAGCGAGCCGCTTCCTTGGTTTTGGGGTGTTCGGCCTTTTGGTATTGCTGAATAGAATACTGCAATAATCGGTCAATCATTTGTTCTGAAGTATAATATAATTCCTCTATCTCTATGATGCGTAATATATAATTGAAAAAAATGTGGGCGGTATGAAAAATAGAATCGGTAGTAACAAAAATAGGAATGTTTTGATTTTTGCATTCCAGGTATATATCTTTAAAATTATTTTGGTCCCCCGGAACAACGACAAAATGCTTTTTCTGAAGCTGTTCTAAGGCAGCCTGGGATAACTGAATTGAACTATTTTTAACTAATTGCATTCCTTCTTCTGACTTTTGATACATATTCCGGGAATTGGCCAGGGAAAGAGTGTTGAAAAAGAGAAAGATAATAAAAAGCAATAATAAAAATCTTAATGTATAGAGATATTTTTTATTCATAATGACATCTATATTTACCCAGCTAATATTTATTAATTAATTTCATTCAGCCTATCTACTAATGTTCCCATCTACTCCTTTTTTTCAGCTTAGCAAACATTAAAATTTATGTCAAAGTTGTCTTTGTTAATACTATGTCCCAATCATAGACCCCATTGATTTTATTATCAAACATGAAATCAATATTATATCTCAATCCAAGCCAGGTCCAATTCTGCCAGCTTTGCTTTGGTCGGAATACCTTCTTCATCCCACCCTTCCATTGCATAGTAGCTCTTGATGGCTTTATTGAATTCATCCTTATCAATCGCTTTATCTTTCAGAGGTCCGCCGGTAAAGGCTTGAAAGATTCTTTCTGGTAATTTATCATCCTTAGCAGTGAATCCTTCTCTTATGTTAAAGCAGCGGGCCATGGTATTTGATTTTTCTGCCACCTTGATCATTTCAAACAGGCTGGTATTCCATCCTGTTACAGCCTCGGTTAGATCTACCAGGTTCTTTAGGCTTAAAGCACCAATCGGAACTGCGGTAAACATACATAAACCAATACAGTTATATAAACTCCAAACTTTTTGGGTATAAGAACAGAATCTTACTTTTTTTGAACTTAAATCTAGTGGATCCAATGGTTCCAATAATCCCAGCGGGTTGACTTCCTCAAGAGGAAATCCATAATCAGTAAACATGGGATCATGTGGCATCTCCATATGATCTGCACCGGTAGGAGATATAGCATACTGAATACCAACATTCATTTTACCTCTGGGTTCATGCATGGGAAGTTCCTGTCCCTTAGTATGCATAGCATATTTCTCTGCTCCTTTGCCGAACTGTTGGGCTGCCCTGGCTACACCTTTGGCCAGGATAGCACCGATGCCTTCCTGGTTATTGATCTTTTCTATCATCTCGATCATGGCCTGGGCATTGCCGAATTTTAGCTGGAGGCCGTCGGTGTCTTCTACTGTGATAATGCCTTCTTCGAAGCATTCCATGGCAAAGGCTATGGTAGTACCGGTGGAGATGGTATCCAGACCGTATTTGTTGCATAATTGGTTACCCCTGGCTATGGCTTCTAAATTATCGATACCACAAAGGGAACCCAAAGAGCCGATGGTCTCATATTCTGGTCCTCCGTAGTAGGGATCTACATCAAATTCTGGGAAAGCCGAATACTTGCCCTTTACCTCTACCTCACGCTTACAGGCTACGGGACAGGCATAACAGTGTCCTCTTTTGACTAAGATGGTCTCAGCCATGGTAGGGCCGGAGATGGCGCTGGCCCCTTCAAACTGCCCCTCCCGGAAGTTGCGGGTAGGAAGGACTCCATTGGCGTTGAGAGCTTCTACTCCTCGGGCAGTACCATAGTCATGAAAGTCCTGGGAGACATCCTTCCACTTTTTGGCAAACTGTTTGGTTATCTCTTTGATCTTTTCGGAATCAACGTAAGAGTTCTTGCTGGTAGCTCTAACAGCAACGGCACGTAGTTTCTTGGAACCCATGACTGCACCCAGGCCGGTACGTCCGTTAAAATGTTTAGATTCATTGCTGATACAGGCATAGCTGATCATCTTCTCTCCGGCCGGTCCAATCTGGGCTACCCGGACCTTAGAATCTTGCAGTTCATCACGAATCAGCTGTTCTGCATCACCGGTAGATTTGCCGGTCAGGTGCTGGGCAGCACGTAATTCTACCTTGTCATCATTAATCCACAGATAGACCGGTTTAGAGGATGCCCCTTTGATGATGATAGCATCATAGCCGGCCCATTTGAATTCAGGAGCCCACCATCCTCCGCCTTCTGCTTCACCGAATCCTCCAGTAAGGGGGGATTTGGCAGCAACGGTAAAACGGCTGGCACCCGGGACGGTGGTACCGGTGATGGGGCTGCAGGCAAAGACTAAGAGATTGTCGGGACCCAAGGGGTCTACACCTTTGTCCATCTCGGTAAGCAGGAAGTAGCTGGCTAGTGCACTTCCTCCCATGTATTTGCGGTATATGTTCTCCGGCAATACTTCTGTTTTCACTTCACCTTTGGTCAGATCAACTCTGATGATTTTGCCATGATATGGTTTCTTTTCTGACATGTTATATGCCTCCCTTTAAATTAGAACTAGGATTTCTGTTTTTATTAAATGTTTATTATTATTGTTATACAATTCCACGAAGAGTCTGTGTTATATTTTCTGTAAAAGTAAAAAGTTAATTTAAAGAATAACTTGAAATGGGCCATCAAGAACCTCCATAATAATATAGATGATACTCTAAAAAAATTAAGGAGGACTAATTCAAGATGACCCAACTAAA
>CAYWJZ010000029.1:4792-9579 GCA_964458635.1 uncultured Atribacterota bacterium | reverse complement strand
CCAGATTAGATGAATTATGGGCATACACAGTAGAATAACCACCGGCATGGTCAATAATAACGACATTACCATATCCATTCATATATCCGGAAAAGCTCACCTTACCGCTTTCTGCGGCTTTTATAGGTGTCCCGGTACGTCCATCAAGGTCTATTCCTCCATGATAGTCTCGTACTCCACCCAAAGTCCTTGCACCAAACTGAGAAGTAATTAGACCATTACAAGGCCAGACAAAAGAGCAAGAAACTACTGAAGAATTTCTTGTATCAGGAATAACAAGCCTTTGTCCGACAACAATCCTGCTGTTTTCAGATATATTGTTGGCACTGGCAATTGATTGCAGGCTCACCTGATATTTCCTGGAAATATTCCACAATGTTTCACCTTTTTGAACATAGTGAGTAATATCTTCCGGTTTATCCTCCTGTGCCAACCTACTGGATGTTCCTGTTTTTTGCTTTGCTGCTTGTCCGCTAGCAGGAATTTCCAATTTTTGCCCGACAGAAAGTTGACCGATACTTTGCAATTGATTAGAGTTGATAATTTCATACATTGTTACATCAAACTTCTGGGCAATATTCCAGAGATTATCTCCTTTGACTACTGTGTATTCTACTGTTTGAATATCATCTTTATTTTTATCCCCTCCGCCGATAGCAGGAATTTCCAATTTTTGCCCGACAGAGAGAACATCTTTGTTATTTAAATAGTTCACAGCAAGGATGCTTTCCATTGATACACTATGATCTTGTGCAATACTCCATAATGTATCTCCCGGTGCTACTGTATAATAAATCGTCTGATATTCTTCCTCAGAGGAGGGGTTATCTTTTTGACTATTTACATTTTGTTGTTCATTTTTGTCAGTTGATTTTGATTCAGTCGCTTCTTGGTAATTAACTTTTATTTTAAGTCTTTGTCCAGGGTGGACATAATCCTGTTCTGATATTTGATTAAGCTGGCAAATTTTTTCTACGGGGATATGATATCTTTTAGCAATTATTGAAATATTTTCTCCATATTCTACAATATGCTCCACCCAATCTTCTTGAGATTCTTTTTCCTTCCTATCTCCCTTTTCAGTTTTTTCACCCTTTGATCTGCTACCAAGAGGGATTTTGATAATTTGGCCTATTGACAGCCTCTCTGTATTTTCCAGATTATTCATTTGCGAGAGATCCTTTAAAGACACCTGGTAATTCTGGGCAATTGTCCACAGATTCTCACCCGGTTTGATAGTATAGTCTATTTCTTCTACTGTATCCTTGAATTCCTGGTTCAAACTTGTACTTAAACCTTGAAATTTTAAAGTTTCGTCTTCAAAGGAAAGTTCACCCTTTTCTTCTCCTTCTGCCGTCTCGTTTTTATCTGTTGGAATCTTCAGTTCCTGTCCAACGGAAAGAGAATTTACTTCTTTTAAATCATTTGCCGAAGAAATACAATCCAAGGATAAGTTATACTGTTGGGCAATATTCCATAAGCTTTCACCTTTCTGTACAGTATGAATAACAGTTGGGGTATCTTCATT
Organism: uncultured Atribacterota bacterium; assembly: GCA_964458635.1. GTDB lineage: Bacteria > Atribacterota > Phoenicimicrobiia > Phoenicimicrobiales > Stramentimicrobiaceae > CAYWJZ01. The sequence continues at coordinate 8,051 of CAYWJZ010000029.1, read as the reverse complement.
GTTGGTAGAATCATCTATCTTATTTTGAGGAATTTTTATCGATCGGCCGGGGGAAAGAATTTGGTCCTGGTCAATATCATTATCTTCAGTAATATCTTGTATTGATAATTGAAATTGTTGGGCAATTGTCCACAGACAGTCACCTTCTTTTATTTTATACTCTATGTAGTCCTGGGCAAATACATTAAAGGTAAAAATTATTAGGAAAAAAATACTCAGTAGCACAAAAATTAATCTTGCCCGGGTTATACAGGTAATAGTATTTCTTTTGGTATGATTCATTCTTCTATAACACCTATTAAATTATGGAGTAATCTTTATCATATAGAGTAATGAAATGAACAGATATATATAAATGAAAGGTAAAACCTTAAATTCTAATCGATTTTTTTATTTTCCGTAATATATTATCACAAATTTACAAAATAGTAAAACGAGATACTTTTAATTTAATATCATTTTAATCTTTTAAACTATTTTTCCAAGGCAATTTTTGTTTCTCTAATATTAAAAATTAAAAAAATTAGATCACACATGGCAATTTTTTGGCAAAAGAACGAAGTAAATAAGAATATCTACACCTCATTATCTTTACTATGAAGCTGCTCTTCTAAAAAAGTATCAATAGCATCTTTTTTAAAGCGCCATATTCTGCCAATTTTAATTGCCGGAATTTTATCTTCCCTTGCCCATTGGTAAATAGTAAGTGGTTTAACCTGCAGATATTCCGCAACCTGTTTTGCTGTTAAATATTCTTCCATTATTTTCTCCTCCTAAAAAACGATATAGTCTACTTATATTTCTCAAAAAATATTAACATTTTTTATTTTCGCATTAATTATTTATTTTAAAAATCTTAATATTAAAAATTATATCTCACAATTATTTTATGGTTATTTTATGGTTTTGTCAATTTTCTTGTCTATTTTTAATTGATTTTATTCTATCTATCTGGTTATCTAAAAATTTTTACCTTAAATTTAAAATTTATCCTCGGTACTATTATAAATAATTCTGTAAATCTGATAAGACCTCATCACCTTTTTTATATGTTCGGTGGTTTCTTGATAAGGAATATTTTCTATAAAAGAATCAATATCAGTTACCTCAAGATTTTCAATCCATCTATCAGTAATACCGGGGCCGGCATTGTATCCTGAAATCATAAGATAATAGTTTTCCTGGTATTTTTCCTGCAAATAATGCAAATACCAACATCCGAATTGAATGTTTACCTCAGGCTCAAATAATAAATCATTTTCAAAATTCCGGTAATCGACTTCTTGGGCAATCCACTCACCTGTAGATAAAATAACCTGCATTAAACCTCGTGCTCCCGCTCTTGATTCACTGTAAGAGTTAAAGTGGCTTTCTTCTCTTATGGTAGACCAAACCAGGTATGGGTCAAGACTGTAATCCCTGGCTATTTCTTTAACTATAGAAGAAAAGGGGGCAGGGAAGGCATATTTCCAGATCTGAAAAGGTATTTTTTTAATGGAATTGTTGTTTCGGAAATTATCGAGTAATGTCTGCGCCCAACCAATAGAACGATAATATTCTCCATTTTTACGGTAAGTTTCAGCAATTAAATACATTAGATTAACATTCTCTGATTCTCGGTTAAGGGCATTGATAGTTTCTAAAATAGATTCCCGGTAAAAACCAATGCTCTGCAGCAATTCTGCCTTATAGGCTGACAATTGAGCTATTTGATCCGCCGGAAAATGATCTTTTTTGAATTCCTCTATAGTATTACCATTTTTACTCAGGGAAATAATATTATCAAGATCGGAAACTTCATCTTTTAACTCATCTGGAACACGAAAAGCATAATAACTGTCAGGAAACTGTTCTAAGAGTGTTTTATACCAATAAATTCCTCTTTCTTTTTTTCTTTCTTTTTCGCTGGAATAATTTAATTTGGCTAACCAATAAAGGGTATCATCAGCCTGGTTGCTTTGAGGAAATTTATCATAGATCAACTGATAATACTCCTGGGCCTTTTGAATTGTATCCTCTTCGGTATAATAACGTGCCAATTGCCAGCTTGCCTCTCTGGCCTGGATAGATTGTGGGTACTCAGAGATTAGCTTGTCTAATATGGCGTTTCCTTTTTCTTTCTCGTCTTGCAGGAATTCGATCTCCGATAAACGCAAATAAGCAGAACGGGCGAAATGGCTTTCCGGATATTTTGAAATAATTTCCTGATACATTTCAGTAGCTTGTTCACGATTTCCTGAAGACATTAGAGCACTGGAGTATAAATACAAAGTTCTAATAATAATTTCTTCTTCAGGAAAAGTTTTTAATATATATTGACATTGTTCAATCGCTCTCGTATATTCCTCCTGATAATTTACTGCTCTTGCTTTATTATAATAAACCTGTGGCAGATCAATTTGATCAGGATAATTGGCAATTACTTCTTTATACAATTTTTCCGCACTCCGATATTTTCGGTAATTGAATAAAATCTCTGCACAAAATAGTGATAATTCCGGTATTATCTCGATATTCTTATCCTCCCTGGTTATTTGAAACCGTTTTACATATAAATCTTCATACCTGGAAATCTGTTCCCGGTTATAACGATTTTCAATTAATTCTTTAAGATGAACCAGGGAATCAATGAACAGCTCCTCTTCCCATAAAACATCACTCATTTTGAGAAGAACCCTTGCCTTAAATTTTTCTTCCAGAGAGGTTTGTACAGCCAACCGACTTTCTTGCAAAAACTGCTCTATCTGATTATTCTCCAAATAGATTAAGCCAATTTGATATCGGGCAAAAGCAATTAAAGCACTATCAGGATATTCCTCTATTAGGTGTTGAAATAGATCCAGGGCTCTTTCGGTATCATTTGTATTTAGATGGACATTACCCAAAAAATAGAACACATAATCTTGCATAAGGGGAATTTTGTTAATGATTTCCTGGTAAATATTTATAGCTGACCCCCATTGTTCCAATTTTTCAAAACATTTTGCCTGTAATAGCTGACCTTTAAAATACAGGGGGAGATACAGATTACTATATTCTATTCTATCCAATTCTCTAATTGCAAAACTAAAGTGTTCGTTATGGAAATATGCCAGGGCATTATTAAGATAAACATTCTGCCGGAGAAAACCATTCTCCCTTTCCTGCGCATCGGAAAGCTGAAATATTTTTACCTGTTTTTCTACTTCTTCTCCTGATGTTTGGGCATATGCCAGTAATGAAAGAAAAGACAGAAATATTAGAATTAGTAAAAAAAATA
>CAYWJZ010000029.1:0-4692 GCA_964458635.1 uncultured Atribacterota bacterium | reverse complement strand
TTTGGCTTTTATTTATACGGAAACTCTTATTATATAAACACTTAATTAAGCAGAGACACTTTTTTGAAAATCTTTTAACAGCATCAATACAAAACTCATTTCTTTCTGGTTGCCAATAGTAAAACGGATATAATGGTTATCCAGGCCGGAAAATTCTTCACCCCAGGCGGGAAATGTATGCACACCCTCTCTCTTCAAATAACCCCATACTCTGTTTGTTTTTTCTTTTGTTATAAAATCAACCAGAACAAAATTAGTATGAGAGAGGAATACTTTTAGCTTCATCTGCTGAAGTCCATCGATAAATTGTTTCCTTGTTTGTCCTATCTCTTGCCATTTATGCTTATAATAATCCAAATATTTCAATGCTCTCATACCCGCTATTTCCGCCATTTTGTTAACCCTGAAATGCTGACAGTAATTGGCAATCTTTTTGATGTTCAATGGTGAAGAAACTGCAAAACCAAGTCTAAATCCCGCCAAGCCAAAGTTTTTAGAAAAACTACGGGATATGACTAGATTGGGATATTGTTCGATTAAATCTATTACACTCTCTCCCAGATATTCGAAATTGCATTCATCAACTGCAACAATCCCAGAAGTATTGCTTAGTATTTTTTCGATTTCTCTTCTGGGAATAGAATTTCCGGTGGGATTATTTGGGTTACATATCCATACCAGACTAGCCTTTTTTAAATCACCATTACTGTAATTTAATTGATAATCATCTCCAGATAAACAGGTTACCAATTTTTTGGTAAATTTATTACGGTCTGCACTTACTTCATATTGAGAAAAGGTTGGAACAGGAATCAAAATCAACTGGTTCCCAAAAGCCCTGGTAACGGCTTCGATGACCTCATCAGAACCATTGGTAGGTAAAATATGTTCTGTTGTAACACCAGTGTATTCTGCTAATTTAAAAGAAAGGTCCCGGTATCTCCCCCCGCTGGGATAGGTATTCATATTTTGCAATTCTTGTGATAGTTCATTTAGCAGATTTTCAGGAAAAGGATACTTCAAACTGGAATGATCCAAAAAAATCGGTAATTTAATTCCTTTTTTTTTAGGCATTATTTTTATTCCCCCATCCAGGAAAAGCCATTTTCGCTTCTAACATATTTAAAAGTTTGGTTGCCAAAGATACTATGACTAAATAAATTGCTCCGATAACCAGAAAAACTTCCGTGTAGGTAAAATATCTGGAGGCAACAATTTTGCCTGCACCAGTCAATTCAATACAGGTGACCATGTAGGCTAAAGAAGAATATTTTATTAAATAAATAATTTCATTGGAACATCCGGGAATAGCCCTTCGCAAAGCTTGAGGAAGTACAATATTAAAAACAGCTCCCAATTTGCTCATTCCCAGGGCTTGAGCTGCCAAAAGCTGCCCGCTTTTTACCGATTGAATCGCTCCTCGGATATATTCAGCATGATATGAACTACTACAAAGGACAAAACCAATCACTGAAGCGACAAATGGTGATAGATATATCCCCATAGAAGGAAATCCGTAATATAAAATAAAAAGCTGTATCAGCAGAGGAGTTCCTCTAAAAAAAACAATATAGAATTTACTGAAAAAAGATACCAATATATTACCATAGACCCTTCCGGTGGCAATAATAATTCCAACCACCAATCCTATGGGGATTGACCAGCAAATTAATTTTAGGGTCATTATAAAACCTTCTACAAGAGAAGGAAATAATATATCCAGAAAGAATTCCAGGTTAATCATTGTTTATCCCTATCTGTATCTCCGTATAATTCGGTTAATTTAAATAAAAATTTTCTGGTTCGTTCATATTTTGGTTGGTAGAATAATTTCTCCGGTGGTCCGCTTTCTAATAGCTTTCCTTTTTCTAAAAATATGATTTCATCCGCTACTGAACGGGCAAAACCCATTTCATGAGTCACCACTACCATAGTCATCCCTTCTCTGGCTAATTTTTGCATAACACCCAGTACTTCACCAATTAATTCCGGATCAAGCGCTGAAGTAGGTTCATCAAATAACATAACCTCCGGGTCCATAGCCAACGCTCTGGCAATTGAAACACGCTGTTTTTGACCTCCAGATAATTCAGCAGGATAAAGTAAAGCTTGTTTGCTTAGACCTACTTTTCTGAGTTCCTGTATTGCCTTATCCCTGGCTGTCTGCTTTTTCATTCCCTTTACCTTTATCAAAGCAATTTCTACATTTTTCATGGCATTAAGATGATCAAAGAGATTAAAATCCTGAAAAACCATACCGATTTTTTGGCGGAATTGATTAATCTCCCGGGCATTATGATGGGTTACTTCCTGATCCCTTAGCCAGATTGTTCCCTGATCAGGAACTGTCAATTGATTAATGCATCTCAAAAGCGTACTTTTGCCCATCCCCGAAGGACCTATAATAACCTTAGTTTCACCCTTGAGTACATTAAAGGAAATACCCCTTAAAACTTCTTTCCCTCCAAAAGATTTACGGATATCCTTGATTTGTAATATTAATTCTTTATCTTTTTTCATTCTATTTAATCCTTTATTCTTCAAATCCCGGAATCCTGACTTTTTCTTCCAAAATATGTAATAACTTCATTCCCGAATAAGATAAAATGAGAAAAATAACGGCACAGGTTAAGTAAATTGGCATAGGCTGATATGTCCTGGAAGCAATGAAATTTCCTCTGGTCAATACTTCCATCACACCAATGGCATAGGTTACAGCAGATTCCGTCAGCATGGCTGGATATTCGTTAGACCAACCGGGAATAGATATTCTTAAGGCCTGTGGCAAAACAATATTCCAGATCGCTTTGGTTTTACTCATGCCGAGAGATTGTGCAGCTAACATCTGTCCTTCTCCTAATGATTGAATACTTCCTCTAAAAACTTGCGTCTGATAAGCAGAGCTACGCAAACCCAATACCAGTATTGCGGCCAAAAAAGCTGATAAATTCAAACCTATCATGTTGAATAATCCATAATAAAAAAGAAATAATAACACCAGGATGGGTAAACCTCGAAAAAACCAAACATAGATTCCAATTAATTTTTTCATCCAAAAAGAGCCGTAGACCTGCCCAACAGACAAAGGTACTCCTATAATAAAACCCAAAAAAAGGGCACTTAAGACCAGGCTCATTGTTGTTATAATACCCTGCAGTAAAAAAGGGAGTGCCCGGTAAACAACCATAATATTTTCCATAAATGATGACAACCTATCTATCATTTTATATTTATAAAAGAATCGCACATGAAACTGGGGATATAAACATTTCTAAGAGTTTATATCCCCATTATTTATTTTTTATTTCTGATTTAGGCGTATATTAAGTAAAATTAAATTGACTTTTTTCACAGTTTCTATTGAGCCTGAAAATATTTTGCTTTTAATTCTTCCCATTTTGATGAGCGCATAATACGATTAAGCCCCTCATTAATCAATTCCAAAAGCTCTGTATCTGATTTTCTCACTGCAACACCATACTCTTCACCTGTTTTGATTGTTCCTACAATTTTAATATCCATACCCTTGCGTATGGCATCTTCGACCATTACATCGTCCATCATAGCAGCATCAACCCTCTTATTTAGAAGATCTTGAACTGCTAAAGAAAACCCTTCATATAATTTCAGCTGGTCTTTAGGAAATAAACCTGGATTAATCAGGTTATCCTCAATCCACATGGCGGCAGTGCATCCACGCTGGGTACCTACTAAATAATCCCCTGTAAAAGCAGCAATGGCATTTAAATCAGAGTCAATCGGGACAGCAATTGCTTGATCTATTGACCAATAGGGAATAGAAAAATTTACTTTTTCTTTTCTTTCTTCCGTAATACTCATACCGGAAAATACCATGTCTATTTTTTGGGCTAGTAAGCTGGATACAATTCCATCCCATGCAGTAGGTTGATGGGTAACTTCAAATCCCATTTCCTCAGCAATCCAATCCAGTGCTTCTACATCAAAACCAGCCGGGTTACCTTTTTCATCTACATAGGCATGCGGTGGGTAATCAGCATCTATACCGTTAATATAGGATTTTTTTTCTTGAGCTATACCGGGTAATCCCAATATTAGCAAGAAAAAGATCGCACAGAACACAACTGAAATAATTCGTTTATTTCTACTCATCTAAGTCCTCCCTATTTTTTTATTTTTTTAATTGATCTTGTTTTAATTTCTTTAAAATTATTTGATAACCGTCAGCACCATAATTCAGGCATTTTTTTACCCGACTAATGGTAGCAGAACTAGCACCGGTTTTTTGAACAATATCTTCATAGATAAAACCTTCGCTAAGCATACGGGCAACCTCTAATCGTTGACTCAATTCTTTGAGCTCACTTATAGTCGCTATGTCATCAAAAAAGCGATAACATTCATCAATATTCTCCAATACCAGGATAGCTTTAAAAAGTTGATCAGTCATCTCGTTTCTCCAGCGAGGAAAATAATCCATGACTTTGCCTCCAATCACTTGGTATAGCTTATAATTGTAGCTATAAAATGTCTTTTTTATCCTTTACTAAATTAAATCATTAACTTTTTAATGTTTTAATTTATTTTAACATTACTCAAAAAAGTTGTCAACTTTCTTTAAAACTAGGGGTCTCTTCTTAAACTCTTAGAAAAGTAAACATCGCACCCGCAAAGCGGGTGGCCTTAAGAACCTTTAAAAGAAGTGTGTCTTTT
>CAYWJZ010000028.1:3412-10335 GCA_964458635.1 uncultured Atribacterota bacterium | reverse complement strand
CTCATTTTGGTAGAAAATTCCCAGGGGTAGCTTTTCTTTTTCCAGCGCTCTGGTTAAAGCCTGAGTACGGTCATGGGGATCATGGTCTTCTAAATCATAAGTATGTTCTTTAAACCATTTAAAGGTATTAACTTCATTAAAAGTAACACAGGGCTGAAAAATATCTACCAGTGCATATCCGGAATGTTGGATTGCTTTTTTAATAATACCAGCAGTCTTCTTGCTATCCCCGCAAAATACCCTGGCTACAAAAGAAGCGTCCATGGAAATAGCCAATGCAAGGGGATTGACGGGTTCGGAGATAACACCATCAGTTTGTACCGGCGTTTTAAACCCTAATTTGCTAGTAGGAGATGCCTGCCCTTTAGTCAATCCATAGACCATATTATTATGTACCAGATGGGTAATATTGGGATTACGCCTAATTGTATGAAGAAAATGATTTCCTCCTTCACCATACATATCTCCGTCTCCCCCTTCAGCAATAACCGTTAATTCAGGATTACAGGCTTTAATAGCTGTAGCAGGCGGCAAGGCTCTGCCATGCAGCCCGTTGAACATGTTAACATTGAGATAATGCGGAGTTTTGGCAGCCTGTCCGATGCCGGAAACTATCACCACCTGTTGGGGTTTCAGGGAAAGTTCTTTTAAGGCTTGCTGTAATGCCTTTAATATCATAAAATTACCGCAGCCGGGACACCAGGCTGTTTTAACTTGTTCTATTTCAAACTGTTTAATTTTTGTCATTTTTGACCTCCTTTTTTGGATATAGCATTATTGATTTTCTCAGCCAGCTCATCACTATAAAAAGATATACCGTTGTATTTCAATATTTTTGTATCAATACTAATACCAGTTGAGGTTTCCAGCAATTGAGCAAATTGACCATTATAATTATTTTCTATGGAAATAATCTGTTTGGCTTTTTTTAGAAATTTTATGCTTTCTTCAGGGACTGGATACACTTGTTTAAAATGCAACGAAGCTACGTCTGATAGATTAAGTCGATCAAGGGCTTCTCTGATAACATGATAGGTGGATCCCCATCCCACGCATAGAACACGATAATCTTTCGGTCCAGATAAGAGAGGTGCAAAACCCTCATTTTTAAAATTGTTCAGTTTACTGTTTCTCTTTTCCACCATCTTAACCCTGATTTCCATATCTTCGGTAATCAGCCCGTTCTCGTCATGTTCATCACTATCAGCTCTTACCAGACCTTCACCATTGTTGGGAATTCCTCTGGGGGATATTCCATTATCTGTATCAAGGTTATAACGTTGGTAATCAGCATCAGTTTTGATTATAAATCTATCTATTTTTTTCTCCTGCGGGACATTAAATTCTTTAATATTATAATAAGTATCCATGGTGTATTGATCAGTCAGAATAAACACCGGAACCTGGTACTTATCAGCCAGATAAAATGCTTTTTGGGTAACCTCATAAGCCTCTTCAATATGCCCGGGTGCCAGTATAATACGAGGAAATTCACCGTGACCGGCATAAAGAGCAAGCCGCAAATCTCCCTGTTCGGTACGGGTAGGCAAACCGGTAGCAGGTCCGGGACGTTGAGCCAAATGTATCACCATCGGACTTTCCACAATACCGGCTAAACTTATCCCTTCACCCATCAAGGCCAATCCACCGCCTGAGGTAGTAACCATTCCACGTCCTCCAGTATACCATGCTCCTATTGCCATATTGATGGCAGCAATTTCATCTTCAGCCTGCTCGGAAATAATATCAAAATCATGTGCATGTTGTGACAGGAAAACCAGCACTCCGGTTGAAGGAGACATGGGATAAGAAGAAATAAAATTACATCCACCGGCAATTGCTCCCAATCCAACCGCTTCGGCTCCGTTAATTAACAGATTATCCTTAATCTCTTTATTTTTTTTCATATGAAGAAAATGCCGGGGATCAATAAGTTTTTCTTTTACCAGACGTTCTGCTTCCTGGTAACCTTTTTCCAGAGCCTTGATATTATCCGGGATAAACTCTTTCTTTTTCTTCCGTGAGAAATAATCCTTTAAAAATTTTTTTGCCTCTTTGATATCTCCTTCAGTTAATCCCAACAAAAGACCTACCGCTATAGTATTGGCAAAAATAATATTACCAATCTCTTTAGCCATCCTGGAAAAAGAGACATCTACAACCTCCCGATCAGTATCAAGTTTTTCCCGATCCCCGATAATAACTGTACTTTCATCAAGGCGATCCGAAACATGGCCAACAGCATCCTTATCCAGGGGGATCAAAAGATCAATTCGCCTGACAGGGGCCTGAATCGGGTGATCGGAAACTCTGATTTGGGTAGAATTACTCCCACCCCTCACTCGCGACATATACTCTTTGGTAGCAAAAACATGGTATCCGGAGCGTTTCAGCATAGGGGACAACAATTGTTCAACTGTTTGGATTCCCTGCCCTGCTCCACCGCAAAGAACAATAGAAACATCATGTTCCCGGTTATTTTTACTTTTATTTTTTGTCTTCACTTTTATCCTCCTTATTTCTTTTTCTGTATTTACGATTTACTCCTTTTGGGAGGCGGAATAGAAGGTTTTTTATATGGTATAGGAATATACTGGACAGATGGGCGTTTTCCGGGGCTCTGGGGATAGAGATCCATCAGTTCATAAATTTCTTTAGGCATTTCACTAGAAACACATAACCCTAACTCTTTTGCTTCTTCGAATTTAATAGGATAATCATGTGTCCATCTTCCGTCAGTCAAGGTTGTTGCTATCTTTTCAGCTTTTTCTTCAGTACAATTATTTTCAGTAAGTAGTTTTTTCACAAAAGAAAATACCTGCATAATCGCTTTCCGGGCAATATCAGCCTGAATGATTGTTTCATCATCAATCTCGTTTTTATCTTTATCTTTAAGCACATTTAAAATAGAGACAGCGGGGTATTGACCCAACTGGGGGTCAACGGGGCCCAGTACAGCATTTTCATCCATGATTATTTCGTCTGCTGCCAGAGAAAGCATGGTTCCGCCGCTCATGGCATAATGTGGGATAAACACGGTAACTTTTGCCTTATGTCGTATCAAGGCAAAGGCAATCTGCTCTGCTGCCAATACCAAACCACCCGGTGTATGTAAAATAATATCAATTGGGACATTATCATCAGTCATCCGGATTGCCCTTAGAATAGCCTCCGAATCTTCTATATTAATATATCTGATCAGGGGTATTCCCAGGATGCTCATAGTCTCCTGACGATGAATCATTGCTATAATTCTGGAGCCTCTCATTTTTTCAATACGATGAATAAGGGAAATACGAGAAGACTCCAGGCCTTTTTGTCTCAACCATGGGGAAAGCAGTGAAAAAATAAAGAAAAACCAAAAAAACATGCTTAAATATTCCATTAATATACCTCTTTTTAACAATATTCTTTTTATTTCAAAATATCTTTTTTTAAGTTCTGATATTTGTAAAATATTATTTTCATTATAGACAATCTATCCATTTAACGCAATGTGTTTACGGGTGGCCTTAGAAACTTTAAAAAAAGAAGCACCCTCGAAATCAATCTCAGAAGTGCTTCCTTAATTATATTATATAAAGTTTTTAGTTTATTGTTTCTAATTTCTAATTTTTTGTAAAAATACTAAATACTGCAAGTAGAAAAACATGTCATTATTCCATTCTTGCACTCTTGCAAGTGTATATTTATACAGCATCTTTATTATATACTTGTACTATACCATTTTAATAATTTCCCGCTTTCAGCTGGAAAAAGGCCTGGGGATGTTCACAAGCCGGACATTTCTTTGGTGCTTCCATACCCTGAAGTACATAACCACAATTTCGGCAATGCCAGGTAACTTGCTGATCTTTCTTAAATACACTGCCCTCCTTAACATTGTCCAGTAATTTACGATATCTGGCCTCATGATGCTTCTCTACTTTGGCAATTTCATCAAACTGCAATGCTACTTTTTCAAAACCTTCTTTTCTAGCTACGGCTGCAGCATCCTTGTAAATAGTACCCCATTCCAGCAATTCACCATCTGCGGCTGCTTCCAGATTCTGAGCGGTATCCCCTATAACTCCAGCTGGATAACTGGCCTGAATCTCTACCTCTCCGCCTTCCAGGAGCTTGAAGAATCGTTTGGCATGTTCTTTTTCATTATCTGCTGTTTCCTGGAAAATAGCAGAAATCTGTTCAAAACCTTCTTTTTTGGCTACACTGGCAAAATAGGTGTAGCGATTTCTAGCCTGTGATTCCCCGGCAAAGGCGGCCAGCAAATTTTTCTCAGTTTCTGTACCTTTAAGTTTTCCCATTTACGTCCTCCTTAGCATATTGGGTTGATTACATTAGTTATACAATCTCACATCCTGTAAAATCTGTTTTATTATTAAACAGACTGAACTTCTTTGACTTCAGGGACAGCCTGTTTCAATGCCTTCTCTATGCCCATTTTTAAAGTCATCTGACTCATGGGGCAGCCACGACAGGCACCGGTTAGTTTAACTTTTACAACTCCATCCTCACTTACATCTACTAATTCCATATCTCCCCCATCAGCCTGTAAGGATGGTCTGATTTTTTCCAGAGCTTTTTCTACTTTATCTTTCATGAATATTTTCCCCTTTCATTGTTTTTTCTTGAATTAGAGAATCTTTCTCTCTATCAATAATTGTTTTTAAAGATATTTTTGCCAAATCAGCAATAAAGTTTTGTTCTATTCTTTCTAAATCCAATTGTATCGGGCAATCTTCAACCAACGGGCATCTTTGGTTCTGATCATAACACCCGCTTAGTTGAATGGGACCTTGAAAAATTTTAATCAGATCAATCAAAAAAATTTGCTCCGCAGAAAGAGATAGTTTAAATCCTCCCCCTTTTCCCTTGCAGGATTCCACTACACCAACCTGATTAAGTTTTTGTAATATTTTCCTCAAAAAAGGGCGAGATATATTAAAATAGGTTGCCATATGACCGGTGGTCACTATTTGTTCTTTTTCTTTAATCATAAAACAAAGCGCTTTTATGGCATAACCAATTTCTCTATTTATTATCTTCATTAAAATTAACCTCTTATTTTCTAAATGATACAATATATGTATCATTATGTCAAGTTAATTGTTAATAATTATCTCTATCGGTGCAAAGTCTTAGTGGCTAATTTTTCTCCCAAATCTTCACACTTCATTAAAAGCTCAGCAGTTAATTTGCTGCCTACATTAATATAATCAATGACATTAAATTTAAAAGCCAGACCTATTTTTTGTAAACTTTCAATGGCAGGCATCCCACCTGTGCCTCCTGAAACAAAAAAGACACAGGGTAAATTTGCAGTTAAGCTACCTTTGATTTTGCTCTGACTAGGATAAAAGGTACGATCAAAAAAATCTTTGACTGTACCGGCCATATAATCAAAATAATCCGGTGTGCCAATGGCAATCCCTGCTGCATTTTTTAAATCATCCCAGGTGGCATCCTGAGCTTTTTTTATCTCAACCTGGAAGCCTTTGGTCTTTTCAATACCCCTTTTTACTGCATAAGCCATCTCTTCCACATTACCACTATGAGAATGGTAAATAATTAAAATATTATCCACCTATAAACCTCCTCGTATTTTTTTAATATCAATTAAATGAATTTTAGGACATTTTAATTAATTAGGCAAGATAATCAAAAGATAAAATATCTCTAAAAATTCCTGTATTTTTTTAGACTTATAGGGAAATTAGCAATTTGCTTCTTTTAGGATTTCTTTAGCTTTTTCCAAATCTTGATCAGATATCAAAATTCTAACCTCAGCCAAACCGTCCACAGTAAATGGATGAACTGACCGAGTGACATGTGATTGCAGTATACACCTTATGCCATAACTGTCTAATAAACTCTGAATGGGGAGAGCCTCTACTTCAGTTGACACCCGGCATAATTCTACAATTTTTGAATCATGATAATCTTTATCTTTTTTCTCCATGATTTTAAACCTTTCCAATGATATTTTTTAATATTCTATTCCTATTCTTGCCTGAACTCCTTTTTGATAAGGATGTTTAATTTCCTTCATTTCGGTTACTAGGTCTGATCTATCGATAATTTCCTGTGGTGCATTTCTGCCGGTAATAATAATTTCAACTTCTTCCGGTTTTTCCTCTAAAAAAGCAATAACTCTCTCTATCTTCAATAATTCAAAATCAACTGCTACATTCAATTCATCAAAAATAACCAGATCATATTGACCGCTTTGAGCTCCCTGTACTCCTTCTGTGAATGCTTTTTCTGCCTCTTGATAGTCAACCTCATTCGCCTTTCCTTTATAAACAAAATCTTTTGTTCCATAATTTTTGATGGTTATCTGCGGTACTTGTTCAATGGAATGCAATTCTCCGTAATCCCATTTTTTCATAAACTGAACAATTAATGTTCTTTTATCTCTTCCTGCTGCCCTGAGTGCCTGACCAAGTGCAGCAGTGGTTTTCCCTTTACCATTTCCATAATAAACCTGAATTAATCCTTTCATGACAAAACTCCCCTTTACTGACCTATTTACTATAAATGCTGTATGTATATGGGTAAATTTTTTATCAAAAACAGTAAAAATACCCAATATGAATTGTATTTTTAGCCCATATTGGTTATAATATCATAAAAATATATATTTCTCTATCATAAACAGGTGAAGGGAAGCGTGGTGAAAATCCACCGCAAACCCGTTACTGTGAAAGGTACCGAAAGCTGCTTGATGCCACTGGAAACAATCTCCGGGAAGGCGCAGTAAGTAGATAGCCTAAAGCCAGGAGACCTGCCTGTTGGAAGACAAGTTACACTTCTTCGTGGTTAAGGAGTGTGTTTCTTTATTTTTATGTACAATATTTTTGAAAATAAAATAAGAAAGGATTGAAAAAAATATGAATAAAAATAAAACTGTTTCTTTTTATAGC
>CAYWJZ010000028.1:0-3312 GCA_964458635.1 uncultured Atribacterota bacterium | reverse complement strand
ATAAGAAAGGATTGAAAAAAATATGAATAAAAATAAAACTGTTTCTTTTTATAGCATTGTTCTGGTATTCTTGCTCTTATCGGTTATATCAGCTTCAGGGTTTTCGAAAACCCAGGAAGATTTGTTCCCAATTACCCTTACTGATGATAACGGAACAGAATTAACACTATCTGAAAAACCAGAGAGAATTATCTCAGCAGCTCCCAGTAATACGGAAATCATCTTTAGACTGGGTTTGGAAGACAGGTTAGTTGGCAGGAGTGAGTTCTGTAACTTCCCTGAAGAGGCAAAAAGCATTGAAAGCATCGGGAAAATGTCTCCTCTGAATGCAGAAAAAATTGCCTCTCTCCAGCCGGATTTAATTCTTTCTTATGGAGGTTTTCAACTCAAAGATATTCCCAGATTGAGAGAGCTTGGTTTTAAAGTCCTGGTAGTTCAGTCAGAGTCATTACAGGAGATGATTCAGGGCATTCAATTGATTTCCCGTGCCTGCGGTGTACCCCAGGAAGGAGAACAATTAATCTCTCTTATGCAACAACGCATTGACCAGATAAAATCACGGGTTGAAACAACATTAAGTGGAGAAAAACCTAAAGTTTTTGTAGGTTCTAATTTTGATACTATATACAGTCCCGGCAGTGAAACATTGTTTCATGAATTAATTACCCTGGCGGGGGGAGAAAATATTGTGGGACATTTACAAGGATGGGCAAAAATTAACCCTGAATTGGTAGCGCAAAAAGAACCTGATATTATTATTATCCCCAGTGGTATTATGAATCCTGAAGAAATCTCTAAAATAAAACAAGATATTATAAATCACCCCGGATGGTCTCAGGTCCCGGCAATCAAAAATAATCAGATTTATGCCGTAGATGAAGACCTTTTCTATCGGGCCGGACCACGTCTTGTTGATGGCTTGGAATTACTCTATGAAATATTTACCGGAAAAAAATAATAATAATCTATACGGATATACTGATTGGAGATACAAAGCCTTTTTTGTCCTTATCTTTGGCTTTCTATCCATTTTAATTTTTGGATTTGTCGCTCTCAATTTTGGCACAATATCCATTCAACCAGAAAAGATATTATCTATTCTCTGGCATCATAAAACAGATGACAGCCTGGGACTGATTATCTGGGAATTAAGGATACCAAGATTAATCATGGCAATGCTAACCGGAATGACTCTGGCTGGTGTCGGCGGGGCATTTCAGGGAATCCTCAGAAATCCACTGGCTGATCCTTATATTCTAGGGGTCTCGGCCGGAGCAGCCCTGGGAGCATGTTCCGGTATTGCACTGCAATTTCTAACAGGATTGTACCTGATGAATATATTGCCGGTTTTTGCCCTGTTTGGATCCTTTATATCCATCTTATTGGTTTACCTGTTTTCCAGAACAAAATCTCATTTTCCTATGACTGATTTATTGTTGGCCGGGGTAGCAGTTAATTTCTTTTTTTCGGCTTTGATTACTCTTTTGCTGGCTATATCTAACCGTGAAATACATTCCATGGTTTTCTGGTTGATGGGAGACCTGTCAAATACAAACTGGCAAAAGATATCATTGGTTTTTTTGCCTGTCTTTATCGGTACTTTATTATTGATTTATTCATCACTGGAATTAAATGCCATGGCACTTGGTGAAGAGGAAGCCCTTCATCTGGGGATTCAAACCGAGAAATTACGCTTAAAGATTTTTTTAATCGGATCAATCATGATTGGTATTGTAGTTTCTTTTACCGGGTTAATCGGTTTTGTGGGGCTGGTCATTCCCCATATTGCCAGACTCCTGGTTGGGCCTGATCATCGAATTATGCTCCCCGTATCTGCCCTTATAGGAGCCGCTTTTCTGATACTCTGTGATACTATTGCCCGAACTATTCTCGCCCCAACCGAAATACCTATCGGGGCTATCACGGCAATCACCGGTGCGCCGCTTTTTATTCACCTCTTAAAAAGGAGAAATGAAAATAATGAATATTAAAGAAACAATTATTGCCCTGAAAAATATCAGTTTTTCTTATGACCAACAACCTGTACTTCAGGATATTGATTTATCTGTTTTCCCGGGTGAGTTTATAGGCATTATCGGCCCTAATGGCTCAGGAAAAACCACTCTCTTGAAACTGATATCCGGAATACTGAAGTCACAAAGCGGAAGAATCATGCTATTTAATCAGGACATCTCAACAATATCTAGAAAAAAAATGGCTAAAACAGTCTCAGTTGTTCCACAGGACTGTTATGTTACTTATAACTACAAAGTAAAAGAAATTGTCTTCATGGGAAGAATTCCATATATTAATCAATGGCAGGGTGAAACAATTTCCGATTACCGCATTTCCCGTAATGCCATGGAAAAAACGGATTCCCTCTGCCATGCAGAAAAAGGAATTCATCAGATAAGCGGAGGTGAAATGCAGCGGGTTTACATCGCCCGGGCACTGGCACAATCCCCCAAAATACTGATGCTAGATGAATTCGCCTCTCATCTGGATTTAAATTACAAATATGAAATGATCAGGATATTAAAAGATACCCTGCAGGAAGAAGTTAAATGTATTATTTCTGTTTTTCATGATCTGAATCTAGCCAGCTTCTGCGCAGATCGCCTTATCTTACTGAATAAAGGTAAAATTGAAATAAGCGGAACACCGCAACAGGTCATTAATAATGAGAATATAAAAAAGGTATACCGGAGTAAGGCGCATATTATTCAACATCCTGAACTAGCCATTCCCCAGGTTATAATGTAGAAAAGACTCGCCCTGCAAAATAAGGAGAGTCTTTAAAAGAGATTATGCCTATATGCGGTTGCCTGTTAACTTTATTTTAGCATAATATCTAAAAAATACAAATAGGATTCAATGTAAATTCATATATTTGACTTTTTAAGTCATTATTTTATATTTATATTGGAGTGGTAAGAAGGACCGTTCACTGTCATACCCCAGGATGAACCCCAAATGTCAATCGCTTCAAAGGTATGATTCCCCAACCGGAACATTGATCAGGGTGTAGGTGGCAGCTAGCCCATGGGAAAAGTAAGTTATTCCATCCATCTTCAAATCATATTTTTCATCTCCGGTAAATATGATATATATTGTCCCGGTTGTTAGTGTTGATTGTGGTTCCAGGCAAATATAAGACTTTGGTTTGCCCGGTACATATTCCAAGAATCCTGTGCTTAAACTTATCAATATCCAGAAATACCAATAATAATGTATGTCAAACAGAGAAGCATCCTCTATTTCATTTCTGTATCATTTGGTTATCCCAGCCTCTGCTTGGGGTTGACCCGGATT